>NZ_JBRREK010000016.1:0-83794 GCF_056760235.1 Stenotrophomonas sp. STEN018 | reverse complement strand
TCGCGTGGGGGGTATTCAAAAGCGGCCGGGATTTCGATCCGACCATGCTGAGAATAGGTCAAGCCTGCTTCCAGCAGGCTTGACCGCGAACATAGGATCTCGGCTCTACAGTGACGCTGCCCCGCAATGTCGACTCGCTTGTAGGAGCTGCGTAAGCCGCGAAGCTGGCAATGCCTGAAAGGCCTAAAAGCCAACCCCTCCCCAGCCCTCCCCTCCGCCTTCGGCGCAAGGGAGGGAGTACATCTTCAACCCAACAGGGTCTCCAACACCGCCATGCGCACGGCAACGCCGTTGGCAACCTGGCGCAACACCCACGACTGCGGGCCGTCGGCCACTTCGTCGGTGACTTCCACGCCACGGTTGATCGGGCCCGGGTGCAACACCGCTGCGTCCTTGGCCGCACGCCTCAGGCGCTCGCTGTTGAGGCCGTACTGGGCGTGGTATTGCTCCAACGACGGCACCAGGCCTTCTTCCATGCGCTCACGCTGCAGACGCAGCATCATCAGCGCATCCACGCCTTCCAGCATCGCGTCGAAATCCTCCCCGACCACGCAGCCATCAAGAATTCCATCTTCCGGCAGCAGCGACTGCGGGCCGCAGACGCGGATCTCGCCCACGCCCAGGGTGCGCATCGCCTGCAGATCGGTACGCGCTACGCGCGAATGCTTCACGTCGCCGACAATCACCACTTTCAGCTTGGAGAAATCGCCACCCTTGGCCTGACGCAGGGTCAGCATGTCGAGCAGGCCCTGGGTCGGGTGCGCGCTGCGGCCGTCGCCAGCATTGATCAGGGCGGTGCCTTCGCCAGCCACGCCAGCCAGTTCGGCCACCGCACCATCGTCCGGGTGACGCACGATGAAACCACGCACGCCCATCGCTTCGAGATTCTTCAGCGTGTCGCAGGCGGTTTCGCCCTTGCGTGCGGAAGAGGTGGATGCGTCGAAATTCAACACATCGGCGCCCAGCCGCTGCGCCGCCAGCTGGAACGAACTGCGGGTGCGGGTCGAGGGTTCGAAGAACAAGGTGCATACGCCGGTACCGGCCAGCACCGCGCGCTTGTTGTTGATGCGGCCGACCGCGGCATCGCGGATCTGGCCAGCACGGTCGAGCAGCTGCAGCAGGGTTTCCCGCGGCAAGCCATCCAGGGTCAGCAGGTGGCGCAGGCGTCCTTGGGCATCAAGTTGCGAAGCGGTCATGGCAGGGTCTTCGACAGTCAGGAAATAGGGGTGGCTTCGTGCGGCGCCGACAACCAGCGCTCGATGATGACGGCGGCAGCCACGGCGTCGAGGTTGGCAGCATCGCGGCGGCGCTTGCGGCCTTCGGCGCGCTCCACGGCGAAGCGCTGCGCGGCCTCGACCGAGCTGGAACGTTCATCCACCAGCACTACCGGCACCTTGTAGCGCTGCTGCAGCTGCCGGGCAAAGGCGTGCGCGCGCTTGCGGTTGGGCTGGTCTTCGCCTTCCAGGGTGAGCGGATCGCCGACGATCATGCCTTGCGGCCGCCATTCCTTGTGCAGGCGGTCCAGCGCGGTCCAATCCGGGCCATTGGCATGCACGTCGATCACCGCAAGGGCACGTGCGCCCACACCCAGCGAGCTGCCGATGGCAACGCCGATGCGGCGCGAACCAACATCGAAGCCCAGTACCGTGCTGCTGGTGGAAAGTGCGTTGGACTCAAGCACGACCGCTGTATCCGGTGACCAGGAACAGATCAACCCCGATCCGCGCGCCAGCCAACTGCCAGCGCTCGCCCAGGGGCGTTTCGAACAGCACCGCGGCGTCGGCAGGCACGGTCAGCCAGCTGTTCTCCGCCAACTCCTGCTCCAGCTGGCCTTCACTCCAGCCGGCACAGCCCAGCGTGACCAGCGCATTGCGCGGACCTTCGCCACGGGCCATGGCTTCGAGAATGTCGCGGGAAGTGGTCAGGTAGAGACCATCGGCCACCTTCAGGCTGGAATCCCATGCGCGGGCGTCATCGTGGATGACAAAACCACGCTCGGTATGCACCGGGCCGCCATTGAGCACCGGCACCGCGCGCAGGTCGCCATCGTCGGTATCGATCGCCATCTGTGCGAACACATCGCCCAGGGTGAAATCGGAGAGTTGATTGACCACGACACCCATCGCGCCGTTTTCGTCGTGCTGGCAGATCAAGGCCACGCTACGCGCGAACTGGGGGTCGACCAGCGATGGCAAAGCCACCAGCAGGTGATTGGAGAGAGGTGGCGACAGCGCAGACATGCCTGCATTCTACCGGCTGCGGCCGCTCGACGCTTTGCAGCGGCGATAATCCGGTCTTCCTTAACGCGGAGACGCCCATGAGCTACTACTGCGATATCGCCCCGGGCCACCCCGTGCACGGGCCGTACCATGAGAACGAGTATGGCTTTCCGCAACGGGATGAAAGCGAGCTCTTCGAGCGCCTGCTGCTGGAGATCAACCAGGCCGGTTTGAGCTGGGAAACCATTCTGCGCAAGCGTGAAGGTTTCCGTAGCGCGTATAGCGGCTTTGATGTGGATGCGGTAGCGGCGTATGGCGAGGCGGATATCGCCCGGCTGATGGCCGATGCCAGCATCATCCGCAACCGGCTCAAGGTGCTGGCGGCGATTCACAACGCGCAGGTGATCCAGGGCCTGCGTGGGTCGCATGGCGGCTTTGCAGAGTGGCTGGATGCGCATCACCCACTGCTCAAGGCTGAGTGGGTGAAGCTGTTCAAGAAGACGTTCCGGTTTACTGGTGGCGAGATCACCGGCGAATTTTTGATGAGCCTGGGCTATTTGCCGGGCGCGCATCGGGAGGACTGCCCCGTGATGGTCAGGATTGCGGCGATTGGGCCGGCTTGGATGGAACGGTAAGCTGCCTGAGCGCTGATGGCTTGAGCGCGAGCTGGAAGCAATAGCTACAGCAAGAGCTAGAGAGCAAGAGCACCCCTCCCCGGCCCTCCCCTTCGCTACGCGAAAGGGAGGGGGAAGAGCGGCCTCCGCTTTAGCTTTAGCTTTGGCTTTGGCCCCTCCCCTTCGCGTAGCGAAGGGGAGGGTTCGGGAGGGGTGCAGTTGATCTTGATCCCGACTCTGCTCTTGCTCCTCCTGCCAGCCAAACAAAAAAACCGCCCCAAAAGGGGCGGCTTTTCAGATCACCAGATCCGCCAGACTCAGCGAACCTCGGCAATCTCCACTCCATCCAGACCCTGCGACAAGGTCTTGGCATCGCCGCCCTGCGACAGCTTGATGCGCAGGCGCACTTCGTTCTGCGAATCGGCGTAACGCAAGGCGTCGTCGTAGCTGATCTCGCCGGCCTGATACAGCTCGAACAGGCTCTGGTCGAAGGTCTTCATGCCCAGCTGCACGGAATCCTTCATCACTTCCTTGAGCTTGTGCACTTCGCCGTCGCGGATGTAATCCTGCACCAGCGGCGTGCCTAGCAGGATTTCCATCGCCACGCGGCGGCTCTTGCCGTCCGGAGTCGGCACCAGCTGCTGTGCAACCACGCCCTTCAGGTTCAGCGACAAGTCCATCAGCAACTGGTTGCGACGGTCTTCCGGGAAGAAGTTGATGATGCGGTCCATCGCCTGATTGGCGTTGTTGGCGTGCAGCGTGGCCAGCACCAGGTGACCGGTTTCAGCAAACGCCACCGCATGATCCATGCCCTCGCGGGTACGGATTTCGCCGATCATGATCACGTCCGGCGCCTGTCGCAGCGTGTTCTTCAGCGCCGCTTCCCAGCTGTCGGTATCGATGCCCACTTCGCGCTGGGTGACAATGCAGCCTTCGTGCTTGTGCACGAATTCGATCGGATCTTCGATGGTGATGATGTGACCAGTGGAATTCTGGTTGCGGTAGCCGATCATCGCGGCCAGCGAGGTCGATTTACCGGTACCGGTGGCACCGACGAACAGGATGATGCCGCGCTTGGTCATCGCCAGCGTCTTGACCACCGGCGGCAGGCTCAGCTCTTCCACGGTAGGAATGCGCGTCTCGATGCGACGCAACACCATGCCCACCTGGTTGCGCTGGTAGAAACAGCTCACACGGAAACGGCCCACGCCGGATACACCGATGGCGAAGTTGCATTCGTGGGTCTTTTCGAACTCCTCGCGCTGCGCCGGGGTCATCACGTTGAGCACCATGTCGCGGCTTTGTTGTGCCGTCAGTGGTGTCTGGGTGATCGGCGACAGCTTGCCGTTGACCTTCATCGACGGCGGCATGCCAGCAGTGATGAAAAGGTCGGACGCCTTCTGGTGCGCCATCAGCTTGAGGAACGAGGTGAAATCAATAGTGCTCATGTCTGGCTCCTGATGGAGAGCCGGGACAGGGCGTGGGATGACCCCATCGCGCCCCGTCGATTCCGGCTTTTACGAATCCCGAATTCCGAATCTCTAATCCCGAAACCTGGAATTACTCGAACAGACGCTTGTCCTTGGCGTATTCCTTGGCCTGGTTGCGCGTGACCAGGCTGCGCTTGACCAGATCCTGCAGATTTTGATCCAGCGTCTGCATGCCCACCTGCTGGCCGGTCTGGATGGACGAGTACATCTGCGCCACCTTGTCTTCGCGGATCAGGTTACGGATGGCCGGTGTCGCCACCATGATTTCGTGCGAGGCCACACGGCCGCCACCGACGCGCTTGAGCAGTGCCTGCGAAATAACCGCACGCAGCGACTCGGACAGCATCGAACGCACCATCGGCTTCTCGCCGGCCGGGAACACGTCGATGATACGGTCGATGGTCTTGGCCGCCGAGCTGGTATGCAGGGTGCCGAACACCAAGTGGCCGGTTTCCGCCGCGGTCAGTGCCAGACGGATGGTTTCCAGGTCACGCAATTCGCCGACCAGGATGATGTCCGGATCTTCACGCAAGGCCGAGCGCAGGGCTTCGTTGAAGCCGTGCGTGTCGCGGTGCACTTCGCGCTGGTTGATCAGGCATTTCTGCGAGGTATGCACGAATTCGATCGGGTCCTCGACGGTGAGGATGTGACCGTATTCGTTCTTGTTGATGTGATCGATCATCGCCGCCAGCGTGGTCGATTTGCCCGAACCGGTCGGGCCGGTGACCAGGATCAGACCCTGCGGCTGCTCGATCAATTCACGGAAGATCGGCGGGCAGGCCAGGTCTTCCAGCGTCAGCACTTCCGAGGGAATGGTACGGAACACCGCACCGGCGCCACGGTTCTGGTTGAACGCGTTGACACGGAAGCGCGCCAGCGAGGGAATCTCGAACGAGAAGTCGACCTCGAGGAACTCTTCGTAATCACGCCGCTGCTTGTCCGACATGATGTCGTACACCAACGCGTGCACCTGCTTGTGGTCCAGCGCCGGGATATTGATGCGGCGGACGTCACCGTCCACGCGGATCATCGGCGGCAAGCCGGCGGAAAGATGTAAGTCCGAGGCCTTGTTCTTGACCGAGAACGCCAAAAGTTCAGCGATGTCCATACGCGCTCTGTCCCCTGCGTTGCGAGTATATGTAAGGTGTTTCCCCTGGCGGGCAGTATAAGCCTTCCCACGCAAGAGGTAGATGCTTTGCAAACCGTGTCTTTGGCCACCCTCCGGCAGCAGATCGACGCTGCTTCCAGCCCTTACCGGGCAGTCCGCCTGCTGGCCGTTTCCAAGCTGCAGCCGGCCGCTGCGGTGGCCGCTCTGGCCGCCCAAGGACAACGCGCCTTTGGTGAAAACTATGTGCAGGAGGCCGCCGCCAAGATCGCCGAGCTGGCCGAACTGGGCCTGGAGTGGCACCTGATCGGCCACCTGCAGTCCAACAAGGCGGAGCTGGCTGCGCAGATCTTCGACTGGGTGCAGACGCTGGACCGGGCCAAGCTGGTCAACGCCCTGGCCAAAGGCCGCCCGGCCCATCTGCCCCCCCTCAATGTGCTGATCCAGGTCAACATCGACGATGAGGACAGCAAGCACGGCTGCGCGCCGGAGCAGGTAAAGGCACTGGCCGAGGCCATTGCCAGCGAACCACGGCTATGCCTGCGCGGGTTGATGGCGATCCCTGCCCCCTTCCCTGAAGCGGCCAAACGGCAAGCCGCGTTCGCTAGGATGCAGGCGCTGTTTACCGGCCTGGCCGCACAGCATCCGCAGGTCGATACACTTTCGATGGGCATGAGCAGTGACTTTGCCGAAGCCATCGCCGCCGGCTCGACCATGGTCAGAGTCGGCACCGCCTTGTTCGGCCAACGCCCTTCCCCTTGATCGCACCGAGATTGGATTGATGACCAGCAGCCCGCACGCAGACCTCCCCGATACCCAGCTCCCCGACACTGATGTCGCCTTCATCGGCGGCGGCAACATGGCCCGCAGCCTGATCGCCGGTTTGCTGCGACGCGGCATGCCCGCCAGCCGCATCCATGTCGCCGAGCCGGTCGCCGCCCTGCGCGAGGCGCTGGCGCAGGACTTCGGTGTGCAGACCTACAATGCGGCCGAAACTGCTGCTGGCCATGCCGGGCTGTGGCTGATGGCGGTCAAACCGCAGGTGATGCGTACGGTCTGCGAAGCGCTGAGCCCGATCGCCGCCGCACGGCAGCCGGTGGTCGCCTCGATCGCCGCCGGCATCACCGCCGCGCAGCTCGAGCGCTGGCTGGGCGGCGATCAAGCCGTCGTCCGTGCCATGCCCAACACCCCTGCCCTGCTCGGTGCCGGCGTTACCGGCCTGTTCGCCAACCTGCGCGTATCAGCCGCCCAGCGCGCGCAGACCGAACAGGTCCTTGCCAGCGCCGGCCGCACCGTCTGGATCGAGAGCGAAGGACTGATGGACGCTGTGACCGCCGTCTCCGGCAGCGGCCCGGCCTATGTGTTCCTGCTCGCCGAAGCGATGGAGGCCGCCGCACTGGAACAAGGCCTGCCGGCTGATGCGGCACGCGCGCTGGTGCTGGACACCATACTAGGCGCCGCCCGCATGCTGACCGAAGCCGGCGAAGCCCCGGCCGAACTGCGTCGTCGCGTAACCTCCCCGGGCGGCACAACCCAGGCAGCCATCGAAACCTTCCAGGCCGGTGGCTTTGAAGCGCTGACCTCGAAAGCCATTGATGCGGCAGCCAAGCGTGGCAAAGAGCTGTCTGCTGCCAACGATTGAACAGCTTCTTCAGCCAAGTACACGAGCCGCCCGCACTCGCGGAGACCTGCTTCAAATAGCCCCTCTCCCCTCTCCCCTCGCGGGAGAGGGGTTGGGGAGAGGGGGAGCAAGACGAAGCCTTGTAGCTTTCAAGCAACCAAGAAAGCCCCCCTCCAACACCACAGCCCAAGGACACCAACACCATGCACCGGTTCGCCCTAACGCTGTCTTCCACCCTCCTGCTCATCCTCAGCGCCTGCTCCGCACAACAACCTCCGCAAGCAGCCGTCATCCAGCAATCGCAACCCAGCCACGCCGACCTCGGCAAGCTGCGCGTGCACTACAACCTGCTGCCAACGCTGGCCATGAATGACGCAGTAGCCCGCAGCTACCAGGTGCAGCGCGAAGCCGACCGCGCCCTGCTGGTGGTCGCCTTGCGGCAACTGGAACAAGGCGAAGAACTGCCCGCAGATGGCAAGGTACAAGCCATCGCCACCGATCTCTCCGGCAAGCGCCAACAGATTGACTTACGTGCGGTACGTACCGGTCCTTATACCGATCTGATCGGCGTACTTGACGCGCATCCACGCGATCAGCTGCGCGTGGAACTGCAGATAAGCGCTGACGCAGGCGCGGGAAATGTTCGCTTCGAGCGAAATTTCTGAATCCCGCTGAAACAACAAGCATCGTCTCGTTTGTTGTTTCAGCGCTGCATTCCACCTTGAAAATGCCGGCGAAAAAGCCCGCATTTCCTTTCCCAATCAACTCGATATGCCATCACGAACGGCATCACATTGCAGCCTGCAATGTTGATGTGCTGTGCCCGCGCAAGTTGCAAAGTCAAATTGACATGTAAGTGATGCAAACGATACTGGCCGCCTTTCCAATTCCGCGCACGCTGCAGAAATGCAGTCTGCGTCGGACAAAGTGATGTCCCTTGCCAGCTGACAACTCCCCCTCATCGTTGCTGCAGCTGCAAGGCTGGGGCATGAGCCGTGGCCAACGCACCGTGTTGGCCTGCATTGATCTGAGCATCGGCGGTCCCGGCATCGTGGTGTTGATGGGGCCGGGTGGCACTGGCAAGTCTTCATTGCTGCAGGCACTGTCCGGCCAAGGCAACGCCCATGGTGAGCGCTGGGGCACGCTGCTGTTCCAGGGGGCGCCGCTGGAGGCAGCGACGCAGCCGCCGGTACTGGTGCAACAGCATGCACGCGAACTTGGCTTCAGCGTGTTGGAAAACCTCAGCGCCGCGCTGCGTCTGCAAGCGGGCAACAAGCCGCAGGCATTGCGCGAAGAAATCGACGCGCGCCTGCAGGTATTGGGCGCCACCGCCGTTGCAGCACATCTGCAGCAACGGGTGATCGACCTGCCGCGCGGACTCGCCCGTCAGGTCGCCATCCTGCGCGCCGCCTTCAGCGGTAGTGCGCTGCTGTTGATCGACGAGCCCACCAGCGAGCTGGAGCCTGCAGATGCCGAAGCGGTGCTCAAGCTGATTGAACGTCTGTCTGCCAACCACTGCTGCCTGGTCAGCCTGCACCATCAAGGCCAGGCCCGACGTATAGCGTCGCGAGTGATCCTGCTTGCAGGCGGCCGTGTGCAGGTTGATTCGCCGGTGGATGCCTTCTTTGCCAATAACAGCCAACACCCGGTGCTGGCGCAGTTCCTGCGTACCGGCAGCTGCCATGTACCGGCGCCGGATGCGCGTGCCGAAGAACTGGCCGAAGGTGTGGCTGCGCCCGCCCCGGTTGTCATCGCTGAAAAAGCACCAAGCCGACCTGCCACATCTGCAGCCGAAACATCCATTCTTCGCCCAGTGCCGTTGCAGACAGCAGCACCGGTCCGCCTTTCCGCCACGCCATCGCGGCGTGGCCCCAATGGCTTCCACTGGCTGGTGCCAGGCAAGCTCGCCGGCTGCCCGATGCCCGGCGTGGTATTTGCCATTGATCATGATCTGACTTTGCTGCGTGGCATGGGTGTCACCGTGCTGGTCAACCTCACCGAGCGCGAGATGTCCGCCGAACGGCTGGCACCATACGGTCTGCGCAGCTATCACCTGGGCATTGTTGACCGCGGCGCCCCCCCGTTGTTATGGGCCAAGCTGCTGCTGGCCAAGATCGAGGTGATGTTGCGCGAAGGCGAAGTGGTTGCCGTGCATTGCCTGGCCGGGCTCGGCCGCACCGGCTTGGTGCTGGCGGGCTGGTTGATACGCGAAGGGCTGACCGCCGATGAAGCACTGCGCCGCCTGCGCACGCTGGACCCGGGTTTCGTGCAGTCGCAGGAGCAGGAAGACCTGCTGCATGCGCTGGAAGAAAACCTGCTGATCCGCGCCTGCGATTGATCAAACCTTGAGTGATGCCGGGTCGCGTTGCGGCCTTCGGGCATCGCTTTTCCTTTTCTCCCCCTTCCGCAAGGATCCCCCCATGTCCCTCGACACCACCCTGCAGCAATCCGTTGCATCCATCCCCGAATGCGTGGCCGCCGGCTATGTCGACATCAGCTCGGGCATGTTGCTATCGGTACGCACCGTCGATTCGCATCCGCGCGAAGTGCTGGACCTGGTCGCCGCTGCCACCGCCGATCTGTACCAGGGCCCGAACATCCGCAGCATCGAGCAGATGTTCCGCCGCGCCCGCGGTCTGGAAGACCAGGAAGGCGCGCATTACTTCCAGGAAATCATCGTCAACAGCGAAAACCTGATCCATGTCTTCATGCGCGGCAAGCGTTACCCGGACTATGTGATGGTGTTCGTCTGCCGCCGCACCGCCAACCTCGGCATGGTGCTGACCCGCTCGCGCCTGGCCATGCCGTTGATCGAAGCGGAAATCTGATCCATCCGGGCCACGCGATGTGGCCCGGGCTGCAACGCGCTGCTGGCGTGCCCATTGGATACCCAGCAGCTTGCTGGCCTGGCGATTTGAACCTAGCCGACCCGCTGTGGCCCCTCACCTCGCTGCCCCAGCACATCCTGCGGATTCAGCAGGCCGCAGCGCTTCAACGACAGACAGCCACAGCCGATGCAATCGCTGAGCTGGTCACGCATGAACTGCAACGTTGCGATGCGCTCGTCCAGCTCCTTGCGCCAACGCGCTGACATCTTCGCCCAGTCGGCCTTGCTGGGGGCGCGCCCCTCCGGCAGTTCTGCCAGGCGCTCGGCCACCGCCTGCAATGGCATACCCACCCGCTGCGCGGCCTGGATCAATGCCAAACGCCGCAGCACATCACTCTGGAAGCGTCGCTGGTTGCCGGCGGTGCGCTGGCTGTGGATCAGCCCCTTGCGCTCGTAGAAGTGCAAGGCCGATACCGCAACACCACTGCGCCGGGCCACTTCCCCTACACTCAGTTCACGCGTAGACATCACTTGACCTAAACCTTGGTTGAGGTGTGATGCTGCACGCCCCCCAGCCGTAACTCAAGCAGCAGCGCCGCATCATGAGTTCTCCAAGCATCACGCCGGCAGCGCCGGCCAGCAGCTCCATCCTCGCCCCGCAGTACCGCGCCACCACCATCGGCATGGTTGCCCTGATCTCACTGATCGCCTTCGAGGCGCTGGCCGTGGCTGCGGCCATGCCCAGCGTGGCGCAGGCCTTGGACGGGTTGCGCCTGTACGCGCTGGCCTTCGGCGGTGCCCTCGCCACCAGCGTGATCGGCATGACCTTGGCCGGCCGCATGTGTGACCAGCAAGGCCCGGCGCGGCCGCTATGGCTGGGCCTGGGCAGCTTCCTGATTGGCCTGTTGCTGGCCGGTTTGGCGCCGCGCATGGATGTATTGATCGTTGGGCGCCTACTGCAAGGCATCGGCATCGGCGCGATTTCGGTATCGCTGTATGTGCTGGTCGCGCGCACCTATCCGGAAGCGCTGCGGCCGAAAGTGTTCGCAGCGTTCTCCGCCGGTTGGGTAGTGCCCTCGCTGATCGGCCCGGGCCTGAGCGGCCTGATCGTGCAGCACCTGAGCTGGCGCTGGGTCTTCCTCATCGTGCCGGTGCTGGCCTTGCCGGCGGCCTGGCTGCTGTTACCGGCGCTGCGCAGCACCCAAACCAGCATCCGCCGCGATGTCGAGCAGCGACCGGTGGTGCGCTGGGCGATAGGCACAGCGCTGGCCGCGCTGTTGCTGTATGTCGGCGGACAGTTGCAAGGTGCGCAGGCATTGGCGGTGATGGCGGCGGCAGTAGCCGCACTGATCTTCTGTGCCCGTCACCTGCTGCCACGCGGCAGCTTGCTGCTGCGCCGCGGTCTGCCCAGCGTCATTGCCTTGCGCGGCATCGCCGCTTCGGCATTCTTCGGTGCCGAAGCCTTCCTCCCACTGCTGTTGCAACGCGAGCGCGGTTTGTCGCCGCTATGGGCCGGTGCTGCACTCAGTCTGGGCGCGCTGGGCTGGTTCTCCGGCTCGTGGTTGCAAGGCCACCAGCACTTCGGCTGGCGGCGCACGCACATGCTGCAGGCTGGCACCTGGCTGATGCTGGCCGGCCTGCTGATCACCGTGCTTACCCTGTATCCCGGCGTGCCCTTGATGCTGGCGCTTGCCGGCTGGTCGCTGACCGGGCTGGGTATGGGCCTGATCTATCCCAGCCTGTCGGTGCTGACTTTGTCGCTGTCGGCGCCGCATGAGCAAGGTGCAAACAGCTCGGCCTTGCAGCTGAGCGAAGGCATCGCGGTGGCCTCGACGCTGGCGATCTCCGGCTCGCTGTTTGCCGCGACAGTCGGCGGCAATGAAACCACCGGCTATCTGCTGTGCTTCGTGGTGACCCTGCTGTTGGCAGCGATGGCGACCATGGTTGGCCGCCGCATCGGCTGATCGGCACCTGCCGAGCTGCGTTCGATCGCGCAGCCCTGCAAGCTCCTGCGCGGCCATCTTCTACGTGGCAGCGCCTGCATGATCCATTGCCCGGGCTGCACGCAGCCCGGCATAGGCTCAGTGCGTGGTATCCACGCCTTCCACTTCCTGCAGGTCCTTGCGCAGGATGCGCCGCACTTCCAGAACCGCTTCCGGTGTTTCCTGCACACTGTGGCCGGACACGATCACCTTCTCCGACAACGCGCCATCCAGATGCGCGCTCCAGTACGGCACCAGCCCATCGTCGGACTGGGCGGTAGGCACATCGGCCTTACGCTTGGCGATGATGGAGTGGTACTTCAGACCCGGCTGGATCGGCAAGGTTGAGGACGCAATCACGAACGGATCATTGGCCTTCAGATTTTCGATGCTGTTGGTGACGATCGGTTCCTTGGTCTTGTTGCCATCGGCTTCACCCGAATCCTGCAAGGCCATGAAGGCGTCACCGAAGGCCCCCAGGATAGTCAGCGGCATCCGAACCAACTTGCCGATCAGGCGCCCCAGCCGATTACCAGCCGCATCGGTGCCTTTATGCGGCGAGGCCAGGAAAATTGCGCGCTCCACGTTCGGCTGCGGGGTGAAACTCAGTATGGGGCCGAGTTTGGCCTCCACCCGCTTGAGCCGCTCGCCCTGCAGGTTGTAACGCTCGCGGGTGTCGTTCCACAGCACCTGCCCCGAGTCGCTGAGCATCAGCCGCGCGATCACACCGCCCATGCTGTGGCCGATGAACACCATATCGTGCGATGCCGGTGCCGTTCCCTTGGGGTCGAACTGATGCAACGTGCTGTTGAAGGCCTTGCTGATGGTGTAACGGTTCAAGGCAATCGGCGCATTGGTCGGGTAATACACCGACCACACCTGGTAATGCTCGCGCATCTCCTCGTCGCCCATGATCTCGTTGGCCAGGTTCACCCAGGCCTCCGGGCTGCTGGCCAGGCCGTGCAACATGAAGATGATGCGCTTGTTCGGATCGTAGGGCTGCATCAGATAGATATGCGGCTCGCGGATGCCCACACCACGGCCAAACAAGGTGCGCAGTGATTCGGTGGCAAACCCGGACTGGGCAAGCCACAGGCCATAGGCTGCGGTGAAGTTGGCGGCAAGCGGCACTTCCTGCCCACGCATCTGGATGCTGGTGAGGTCGGGCGAATAAGCCTGCAACTGCACATGGCGGGTGGCCAGCACTTCCTCCAGGGTGTTGCCGCTGAAGTTCAGCACAGCGGTGGCGTTGATCGCCGGCATCTCACTGTAGACCGGCAGCTGCTGCTTGCTCTCCTCCACTTCCAGCGCCTGTGCCAACACCGGCGCTTCCATCATTGCTACCAATTCAGCACCAAAACCATCGCGGCGATACGAGCTGCGCAAGCCGGCAAAACTCACCGACGAGGCTGCCACCAGTTGCTTGGGCACACCTTCCAGCTTGAGCCCGTCGAACTGTGTGCTGATGGTCCAGTCATCCACCTGCACCGGCAGGTTGATGTCCTCGCCCTCCATCGCCCGCGTGCGGGTGCGCTGGAACACCACCGAGGCGGCCTGCTCGGTGGCGTAGTTGTAGTAATCCCGCACCTGGGTAAGCCGGTCCTCCAATGCACGCTGCGCCGGGCTGCGGCCGCTGAAGAACAGGTACAGATAGGAATAACGTGCAGTTTCCAACCAGGCATTCAAGGCCGCCGGCGGCAACTCGATGGGCTCGTTGCCCTTGGCCTTGGGCGTGAGCGCCAAAGCCTCCTTCATCCACAGCTCGGCCAGCGTAGACAGGCGCTGCTCGGACTGCAGGCCGTCATTGGTGGTCACCGTCTGCCGGCAGCTGGGCAGATCCTTGCTGCAATCACTTTCGGTCAAACCAATCACCGACAGCGACTCCTGCGACAAGGCACTGAGCTTGCCGGTGCTGAGGATGTCGCCACGCTTGAGCATCACGTAATCGGTGTTGCTCACCGCTTTCATCTTCACCATGGCGCAGCCGCTGGACAGCAGCAGCGCCATTACCGCGACCACCGGCAGCAGCCGGCGTATCCATGTCTGCGGGTTGTGGGTCATGGGGTAGTTCCTGAGGCGGGAATGCCGGGTACACCTGCGCGTATCCGGGAAGAGAAATCAGCCACATCGCCCGCTTCGCGTGCCCGCAGCGTAATACGCCCCGATTGTTGCAGATGTGCCATCGCCACGCCCGGGGTCAGCCCGCCCACGTCGGCGGCGTACTCGGCCAGGTAACCGGAAGCCAGCAGGCGATAGTCCAGCGGCAGATTGGGCTGGATGCGCCGCATCAACTCAAATACCACCGTGGTGCAGTTGCTGGTCAGTGTGTTGTAGAAGCGCGGCTCTTTTTCCAGTAGCTGCGCCCGGTCCACATAGAAGCGCAGCAGATCGCGCATTTTGTCCGGGCTCAGCCCATGCAGACGGTACAGGTAGACATCCTCACCGCGCACATTGCTGCGCGTCAGCACGATGTCGCGCTCATCCGAGGCCACCAGCACCGATTCGAACTTGCGGAAGAAGCCACCCAGCGCCGAGAACGACTCACCCTGCTCCTTGCGGATCTCCAGCGAGAACACCAGCTGCCTGCCATCGGCAAAACCGAATGAAACCAACGTGTGTGCAATCGCCGGGCCCATCCAATAGGACAGGATCATGTCCACCGACTGTACCTGTGACAGATCGTATTCGCGCGCTTCCCAGCGTACGTCGTAGTCGGTCTCGGTACGCCAATGGAAATTACGCACGTTGTCGATGACCAGGCGGTCGCCCTCGATGCGCGCATGCAGCGGCTGCGCTACGTCATCGGCCCAGGCCCGGTCCTGCTGCGGCTTGATCGTCGCCCACCAGATCAGCATCACCGCAAACAACGCACCGAACACCGCCAGCGAATGCCAGCGCCGCACCGGCCCAAAGCCCGCGCGGATCGCCCATATGCTGGGTACACACCACACCAGGATCGCGACCACCTTTGCCACCACGTTGCCGGGGAACTGATACCACAGCGCGAAGCCGCCCCAGATACCTATACCCAAGCACAACAACGCCAACAGGACCCGACCGACGCCACGCACCACACTGCCCAGACGCCGCTTCCCTACATTTGCCACTTCACTCTCCTGAAAGACCCAGTGGCCCCGGAAGCGCACCGCGCCAAGCCGGCAACCACTGCCCAATGAATGGGTCGCCAGCGACCCGCGGCAAAGATAGCCTGCCCAGCGCCGAAAGAGAGGTAAAAAAAAAAAGAACCGGCACATGGCCGGTTCCTCAATTCCGTCACAGCCGAGCGAGCTGAGCTCGGCCAACTACCCTTCAGGTCCGCCAGCGGCAAACCGCAGTCCCGCCTAATACCTTGTTTTTCAAAAAATTAATCGGCATCTGCAATGCAATATTCGGCAAGATTCAATCATCGTCGCCACGCCCCACCACGCGTTGCAACTCATCGAAACCGCCTGGTGCCAGATCCTTCAACAACGTGGTGAAGTCGCACCCCACCAACCGCTGCGCTCTGCGCAATAACAATGGCACCGGGCTGGAAGGCTCCTGCCGCGCATAGAAATCGCAGATTTCATCGATCCGGCGCCGCACGTCTTCCGGTCCGGAAATCTGCCCCGACGGTGCCGCAGCACCGCCACCGGCAGTACCCACAGCTGCGCTCAGCTGACCGTCCTCAAGGGAGGCGACGCCCCCACTACGGGCCTGCCATTGCGGCTGCACGAACCTGTCCAGCTCCAACAGGTCGCCCAACAGCAGTTTCATATCCGGCGCGGCGTGGCCCAATCGGTCACTGAGCAGCACATCAATCGCACGCGCATCTTCCAGCGCACGCTGCACCACCTGAGCTGTGGCAGCCAGGTCCTCTTCCTGGCAATCGCGGCAACACGCTTCGATCTCCACCCTCGACGCAGCGGGACCATCACTACCCTCGGCGAGCTTGATGCTCCCGTCTGCCACTCGCAGGTCACGCAGGCTGAAACGGCCCAGCCTGGCCGACCACACAAAATGCGCTGTGCGCAACAATCCCAGTGCCCCCTGCGGATCTGCCAGCCCAAGCAACGCATTCACCCGCGCGGTTGGATCGTCATCATCCTCTGCATCCAGCTGCGGATGGACCCAAGCCCACTGCTGTTCCAACAGGCCGCGCAACAACGCAATGCCGTCGCCCCAGCCGGCCAAACCGTGCATGCTGGTCCACGCGCTGGTCAGATGCATCGCTACCCGCAGGTCGCGCGTACGCTGCGCCAGTACCAGCGCCTGATCACAGACCCGCTCCCAATCAGGTGCTTCGGCAGCGATGACACTGTCACCGACGGCACGTTCGCTGCGGCTGGTGGCGGCACGCTCCAAAGCCATGAATCCGGGGTCGTACTCCAGGTCCGGACCGCAAGGTGATTCCTCGGACAGGCTGACCCACAGATTTTCCAATTCGCCGTGCATGCTCATTGACGCCCTCTCCTGTCGCTTTCCATGGATATGCTCACTGCGCACACTCCGCGTCCGGATCATCGCGATCACACACCGCAAGCTGATCTGCAGGCAAACGGATACCTGGCTTGACGATACCGAAGGCGCGGTACTCCGCATTCAGCGACCCGACGTCCACATAAGGCATCCGCCGCATGCTGCCGCTCTGCGCACGTGAACCAAGCACCACGATGGGTATGTTCACAGAGCCGGTTATCGTCAACGGAGCACCATTCAAATCTTCCGCATAGAAGTACGCAGGTGGCTTCCCGACAAAATCCACATATGTGGTCGGGTGCGAGGTAACCAGGTAGATCGGATCAATCGAGGTACCAATACCGCCACTGGACCACCAATGCGCTTCGCCCGCACGCACAGATGCCTTGCCTACCTGCAGCAGGTCACCACCCTGTACCTTGAGGAAGAAAGCGGCATCGCCAACATCAACGCTGCGCTGGCTGCCATTGACCGAGCCCAACGCCAACGTACCTGCATTGGTCATGCTGAAGCCCCCTTTGGCCACAAAATCGCCGAGCAGGCCAACGCGGTTTGCCGCAAACGCGGCTGCCGTTCCGAGGCTTGTCGCACCACCGGAGCTACCGCTCAGCGTTTTGGCGACGATGCTGCCGGTGCTGCTCTGCGCGATGTTTCCGGCCGCCTGCAGGCGAACCGCGTCTGCGTTGAGTTGACCTGACAGCTGCAGATCACCACTTCCAACATGCAGTAACAGATCCTTGTTTACCGTGACATTGCCATCGACAAGCAGACTGCTGGCATTGTTCAGATCAAAACTACCCGCCTGGAAATCACCCAACGAGGATAGCCGGTTCTCCCCTCGCAGCTTGACATCGCCAAGTGCGGAACCGGTCAACGCCGCTGCCGTCAGGACACCGCTGTTCTGGGTGATTCCCGCCCTGCTGTTCAGAGCCAGCGTTCCGGCCGAGCTGACGTTTGCCGAAAGCGACAAACCATCGCGGCCGCCAAGCAGCATATCGCCACCGGCCAACCCTTTGCTGATGGACAAGCTACCGCCTTGGGACAACAACGTCAGCCTTGCAGAGCCCACATCAATGGCCATGGCAGGCAGGGTCAAGGTACCTCCTGCCACGGCTGTTACTGCCCCATCACCATTGCGGTTGTCGAGCGCAGTCAACTCCATGTCATTGGCATCTGCCAATACGATGCCATCGCCGCGTGCACTCACCCCGCCCGTGAAGTCATTGCCGGCATTGCCCAACGCTATCGCACCAACTGCCACCAGGTCGGCGGAACCGCCAACCCTCACTGCTGCTGTCTGCGTGATTCCTGCGCCACTTCTTACTTGTAGATCTCCGCCGATGGTGGCGGCTCCGAGATTCACGCCGAGCCCATCGAGATGCGTGTTGCCGAGGATACTCGCGGCGCCCAAGGACAAAATCCCCGTCGCACCAGCGACCAACGATGTTGCATCAACCCGTGCGAGCTGCAGGCTGCCAGCAGCTGCGATCAGCACCTGCTGCCCCTGCAGAGACAGTGGCCCTGTGAACACGTTGGCGGTGTTGTCCAGGTCGATGCGTGTGCCGCTGCGTAGATCGCCGCTACCTGCAATGAACAGCGCCCCCGACTGGGCAATTGAACCTGCTGATGCCGCCATGTTTCCATGAACCCGAAGCGCGTCCACAGTCAACACATCATTGGTGCGCAGTACCGCATTGCCGATGACCGTGCCGTTGCTGATGGACAGATCATCACCGGCAGTGGCGTCCAGGCTGCCTAGCGTGGCATCGGATACGAGGATGCTGCCGGCACTGGTCAAGGTAGCCGCACCATCCACCGCCATGCTGCCGGTCTGGGTGATCGACGCACCGCTTGCAGTCAAGTTGCCGCCAACATCAACGTTGTTGACTGCCAGCGCACCGCTGCCGGCGTCGAGCGCGGCATCGCCAGTGACCGCCAGCGACCCGCTCTGGATGATACCGTTGCCCCTGGCGCTGATACTGCCCGCCGCCAGATCGTTGACTGCCAGTACACCAGTACCAGCATCAAGCGCGGCGCCATTGCTTACCGTCGCACCTGCCAAAATCAGACCATTGCCTGCGCTTGCGGCGAGGCGGCCGGCGGTCACTGCTGCCAGTGACATGGCCCCAGTGCTGCCCAGCGTTGCCGCACCGGTAACAGCGAGCGTGCCGGTCTGGGTGACCGAAGCGCCGTTGGCGCTCAGGTCTGCACCGACGCTGAGCCTGTCCAGAGTCAGCGCATCAGCCGCGCGCAGTCCCGCATTGCCGATGACCGTGCCGTTGCTGATGGACAGATCATCACCGGCAGTGGCGTCCAGGCTGCCTAGCGTGGCATCGGATACGAGGATGCTGCCGGCACTGGTCAAGGTAGCCGCACCATCCACCGCCATGCTGCCGGTCTGGGTGATCGACGCACCGCTTGCAGTCAAGTTGCCGCCGACATCAACGTTGTTGATTGCCAGCACGCCGCTGCCGGCGTCGAGCGCGGCATTCCCAGCGACCGACATGTCTGCAACGTCAAGCCCCGCGCTGCCGGTCGCGTCCAGGCTGCTCACGGCGGGGCCGTCAAGCACCAGAAGACCCGTAGAGCGGATGGTCGTCGTTCCGCCCGATAGATGCACCGGCCCGGTGAACAGATTGTTGCTGTTGCCGAAGCCAATCTGCCCTGTGCCCGCCGAAATACGAGTAAACCCGCCCACCTGGGTGCGACCGGAATTCTGCACGATATCGCCATTGGTGCTGGTAAACGTTGCAGCTCCAGCAGCGGAAACGTTGCCCGACAGCGCGATGCCGTGACTACCCAGCAGATCCAGGCCTGCGCCCGCCAGCGCAACCTGAGTGGTCAACCGGCCGCCATTGGCTGCCAGCGTCAGGTTGGCAGTGCCGGTATCCACATCGTTGCCGGTCAGCGACAAGCCTTTCGCCGAGACCAGACTGACCGCAGAATTGGGCCCGTTGTACAGCTGCGTCACCAACAGGTCGCCGGCGGACTCGACAGCAATCGTCCTGCCTGACAACGCAAGCGCGCCAGCAAACGCGTTCTGCCCATTGCTCAAGGTGATGTCGCCAACGGCATTGAGCTGGCTGGTGCCGGCGACATTCAACACTCCGCTCTGCTGGATGAAACCGCCGCTGACTGCTCCGAGGTTACCCTGGATCGTGGCATCGTCGAAGACGATTCCGTTACCAGACAACGTGGCATTGCCAGCAATCGTGGCAGTGCCAAGTCTCAGTCCGCCGTTGGAGGTTGCAGAAAGACTGTCTGCCTGCACAACGTCCAGATTGAGCGCGGACGCACTGACTATTTGAACAGTGCCACCGTCCAGCGATACCACGCCATCAAAGCGGTTGCCGCTGTTGCCCAGAGTGATGTTGCCCTGTGATGCGAAGCTGGCCGATCCCCCAACGCCATAGGCAGCGGCCTGGGTGATATCAGCGGCAACATCCACGGAAAGATTGCCGGTTGTGGTGATGCCTTTGGCGCCCAGTGATGCGCCGCGCACCGTCAACGAATCCAATGCAGTAGTCCCGCCAACATGGTCGCCAATAGTCACCGCACCGGTGGCGTTGATGTCCAGTGCATGCGCGCCGTTGATCGCCCCCGCAAAGGAGACAGTTCCTGCATCCACGGTCACATCATTGGTCAACAAAACAGGACGATTGAACACAGCGCTGGCATCGACGCTTACGTCGCCTCCCAGCATGGTGGTGCCACCACCTTGTACCAGCAGACTCTGCACATCGACCGCGCCGCCGAACGCGGTGCCGGCACCACCGGTTGCGGCCAGTGCCCAAGGCCCAATAACGGTATTGCCGAACGTCGCTGTGCCGTTCTGGCTCCGCACGCTGGTGAGTGCTTTCAGGTTGACCGCATCATTGAATGCAATGTCGCCACTGGTAGTGACCCCACCGCCCAGCTCGGTAGTACCGGCTGCATCTGTCGTCAGCGATGCCAGCGCGCCGGCCCCTCCAACCGCGCCACCAAAGCGGGTGACACCGGCTGTATTGACTTGTAATGCAAAGCCACCATCGATGCTGCCGCCGAACCCGATGTCGCCTCCGCCGGTGCTGGCAAGGGTCACGTCCTTGGTCAGCACCACTGAAGCGTTGTACTGCTGTGCGCCGCTGGTCCTTACCGATGTCCCCAGCAAGCCGACCGCGGCACTGTCGACCTGCAGGCTGGTCAGTGCATTGCTTGCCCCGATCGATCCGAAACGCACCGTGCCACTGCCTGCATTCAGTGCCAATGCGTGCGCACCATCCACAACTGCCAGGGTTATGTCGCCCTGCACGCTGGTCAGGTTGCTGTCGCCGTTCAACTGCAGCGCGCCGTTGAACGTCTGCGCGCCAACCGTGGTTACTGCGCTATCGATGGCCGCTGGGCCGGACACCGTCAGGCTGGAGAGCGCTGTCGATTGACCTACATCTCCAGCAATGCGGACCGTGCCAAGTGAGTTCAGTGCGAGCCCCCATCCGCCATCAATGCTACCGAGAATGTCGAGATTTCCATCCGCGACCAGCGAGGTATCACGCGTCAATCCGAGTGCGCCAACATACCGTTGGTAGCCCGTCGTGGTTATGTTGCTGGTCAGCTGGAGTTGGGATGCGCTCGCCGTCAGGCTGCTCGCACTGACGCTGCCGAGTGTGAGCAGGTTTCCTGCATTGATGAGGATGTTACTGCCCTGCAGATCGACACGACCGCCAAACGCATTGAGAGCGCCCAATGTGATGTTGCCGCTACCTGCGTGGAAAGCGCTCATGCCCGAAACGTCCAATGCCCTGAACTGGCTTATGGACGAGCCGAAAACCTCCAGGTCGCCGCCATTGGTAACCGTGATGGAACCCAGCGACATGGCCGACCCGACAAGACTGGCGCCACCGCTGCCGATAATGGCGTCATCCAGTGTCAGCGCGCCCAAGGCCTGTGCGAACAACTTGGTGGTCTGGGCCCTACTGATCCCCAGCGCTGTGCTTGCATTGATGTAGACAATGGTGCCGTCGAGCGCTACTTTGCCGTTGAAAAAATTCCCGGCATTTGTCAGCGTCAGATGGCCGTCCGAAGCGAAGCTGGCATCGCCGCCAACGTAGTAAGCCCCCGCCTGCAAGATACCGTTGGAGACGTTGAGGCTGAGGTTGCCGATGGTCGTGATGCCCTGCGCGCTGAACCACCCAGCAGAGACTGCCAGAGATGCCAGTGGATCCATTGCCCCAACAGCACCCGAAAACTCTGTTCCTTCCGCTGTACTTGTCGTCAGCGAGTATGCGCCATCCAATGCGCCGCCGAAGCCAATGGAACCGGCAGAACTGGATAGCGTGGAGCCGCCGAGTAGTACGACATTGTCGCCATAAGTCTGGTCACCTAGAGTATTGAACACGCCCCTCAAGCGCGTCGTTCCACCTGCGCCGGTAGCAAACGATGCCAATGCAGCGGTGCTGCCAAAACCACCAGCCAGCGTGGTGGCACCTGTCGTGTTTACCGTCAGTGCATGCCCGCCATTGGCACCTGCGTTGATACTGATGGAATCACCAAGCGTACTGGTCAACGCGACATCGCCAGTGAGTACCAATCCGTCGCCGTACGCCTGCGCGCCACTGGTGGTCACGTTGCCCCCCAGTTTGGTCGTGCCACCGGCATCTGTCTCCAGCGAACCCAGACTGACGACGCCACCAAATGTGGTCTGCCCGGCGGTATTGACGATCAAGCCGGAAGCCCCGGTGACACTGCTGCCGAACGTAATGTCGCCTGCCGCTGCACTGCTCAACGTGACAGGCCTGCTCAGCGAAACGGAATCGCCATAGGTCTGGCTTCCCGTTGTGCGCACATTGCCGCCCAACTGGGTGGTACCGGCTGCATCGGTGGTCAACGAGGCAAGGGCTGTAGTCCCACCTATTGCATCAGCGAAGGTGGTGGCTCCCGCCGTATTGACGGTCAAACCATATGCGCCATCGATGGTGGAGCTGAAGTCGATGGCGCCCGCCAACTGGCTGGCCAGCGACGTCGTCCCCAACAACTTCACCGGACCGGTGTAGCGCTGCATACCAGTGGTGGTGACGTTCGACTGCAACGATATGCCCGATGCGCCGGAGACATCCAGCGACGCTAGCGCTGTTGAGCCTCCCACTGCATTACCAAAAAGGACGTTCAGGCCTGCGTGGGCTGTCAACGCATGGCCGCCATCAATCACTCCGTTGAATGTGATTGCACCAAAGTTGCTGGAAAGGCTGGCGCTTTGGCCCAGCACTACGGCACCGTTGTAGCTCTGCCCCCCAGCGCTACTGATCACGGCAGGCAAATGTATGGATCCAGCGGTGGCATTCAGTGAGTCAACCTGGACATTGCCAAGGGCCAGGCTGCCAGCGGCTGAGATGGCTACATTGCCAGCGTTGAGCGATACATTCCCGCCGAAGCGGTTGCCGGCATTGGTCAACGTTACCTTCTTTGATGCATTTTTCAGCATGGTGGTACCCGCCACCTCCAGCGCCCCGTTCTGGGCAAGATCGGCGGCATTGCTCAAAGCGAGATTTCCGCTGACCACTCCGCCGATGCTGGATACTTGGTTGGTCGCACTGCTCAGTGTGGCGTCGCCGGTAACTGCCAGCTCAAGCCCTGTGGTGGCAACCAGACTCCCGGCACTTTGGCTGACGCCACCATCACCGGTAAATCGGATGGTACCGGCGTTGACATCACCTGAGACACGCAGCTCACCACCCCGGGCGTCTGCAGAGGCCAGCTCGGTTGCCTTCACCACGCCGCCAAGGTTGATGGCCGATGCTGCCAAAGCCGGATCCAGATTTGCCTGCAGCACGATGCTGTTTGCGAGGATGGTGCCGCTGTTGGTCACGGCAGCGGCGGTGCCGCCTGACAAACTACTGGTTGCTGCCCCCACCACCGCGGTAGCGCCGCTCAGCGGGTCGTAATGGAGGCTGACAGTGCCAGCCGACAATAGATTCACTGTGGTGCCGGTGATGAAGCCACCGTTGGACACAGAAGCTCCCATCAACACCACCGGACCAGTGCTGGTGATCACCCCACCCGCATTGCTGACGCTTGCCGCTGCTCCGCTCTGAGCGAACTCGTAGTTCCCGCCCTGGTCGTCATGGCTCAACGCCAACGAGCTGGCCACCAGTCCAGCAACATTCACCTGCGCGCCGCTGCCGAATGCAATACCAGCGGGATTGATTAGAAACACGTGACCGGTCGATGTCAGCGTGCCATCAATGCTGCTCATCGGCCCATTGGGCACTACGTTCAAGGTAACCGCATTGGCGCCTGGCGTAGTGATTTTGACCACGCTGTCCGCACCGATATTGAAGCTCCCCCAGCTGATCAGTGCTTTGGCCTGGGCCTGGCTGATCGTCATCGTGTTCGAGCCAGGTGGTTCGTAGAAGATCGTTGCGCCGGTGGCAGTCCCAGCCTGCGGCAGCTCCACTGCCTGTGCCCCGGCAGCGTAAGCAAGCGCCAGCGCCAGCGGCAGCAGGCGCAGGCGTGCCGGC
Source organism: Stenotrophomonas sp. STEN018 (assembly GCF_056760235.1). Lineage (NCBI taxonomy): Bacteria > Pseudomonadati > Pseudomonadota > Gammaproteobacteria > Lysobacterales > Lysobacteraceae > Stenotrophomonas > Stenotrophomonas sp. STEN018. Next base: position 59,985 of record NZ_JBRREK010000016.1, on the reverse strand, counting down.
AAACAGCGCATGGCGCCGGTCGCCGCGCGTGGCGAAGTGCCAATTTCCGAGGTCACCTGGACTTGGCCAAGGGCATGGTTGAACACAAGGCGGTAGATGCGATTCATGGTTCAGATCCTCAGAAATTCATGCTCAACCGTGCATACGCACGGGCGTCGCGTCCGTCGTTCGCAGCGGCGGAACTGGTAGGCAGTGCACCGGCCAAGCGCAGTTCCATGCCATGGAAGCGCGACAGCCGGAAAGTCACTCCAGCGCCGGCGCTGGACAAACGGGTTGCCGCCAAGTGGCCAGTGGCATCAGCTACCCGGCCGTGGTCGGCAAACACGTCGAACGTCAACAGTTCGCGCCAGGCCAGGCCTTGAATCGGAGACATCCGGTCAGCAAACCCCGGCGCATCCACCTGATACTCCAGGCCTAACAGATAGCCACGATCACCCAGCGTTTCACCCTGCGAGTAGCCACGGATGCTGTCGTAGCCGCCCAGCTGGAACTGCTCCATCGCCGGCAAGCCATTGCGCGTGTACTGACCATTGAACTTCGCCACCAGACGCTGGTTGCGGCTGAGGTACTGCATGCGCATCAAACCCAGCCGCGTCACGGTGAACTGGCTGTCACGATAGGGGTTGACCACGTCGAGTGCTGCCGAGTTGTCACGCAGCGATCGGCGCACGCTCAACTGCGCCAGGTTCACACCGCGCCAACGCGTATCGTTCTGGCGCAGGCCGATGCCCAGTTCTGACACGTCGTAGCGGTGATTGGACAACACCATGCCGATAGCCTCGAAGCGCGAGGACTCGCGCACCAGGCGCGCCGATGCCGTCATCTGCAATGGCACTGTGTTGAGGAATTTCCAGTCCGTCCCAAGGTAACGTTGTGACGCAGGCCCTTTGATGGCGAGTGCCGCCATTGGCCCGGTGTTTACTTCCAGCTCACTCTGGTTGGCACCGGCCAGAACCGACAGCCCGGAGACGCCGCGGATCGGCATGCTGTATGAAAATGCACCGTTGCGACTGGACGTTGGACTGAACTGCCAGTTGCCACTGACAGCAAAAACATCCCCGCGGCCAAGCGGATTGTTCCAGACCAAGCCCGCCTGCACGCGGCCGCGGCCACTCGTCTCAGTGCCGAAGTTGTCGACACTCAGATTCACCGCCCAGGCTCTAGCGGTTTCGCTGGCGACCAGCACCAGGTCCGTCTCGCCCTCGTTCTCGCCGGGCTGCAGCACCGAGGACACCGACACTCCTGGCAGATCGCGCGCGTACAGCAGCGCACTGTCGATATCGCTACGGCGCAGCGGCAGCCCGCGCATGCGTTCGGCGCTGTCGCTCAAAGTGCGCCCTTGATAGCGCTGATTGCCCTGCACGATGACTTTTCCGATACGCCCCTCCATCACCTGTATCTCGATGATGCGGTCCGCCGCAACCGTCTGCGCTGGCAGGTAAGCAACGCTGACCAGGAAACCAGCTTGCCGATAGGCCGTCGTGATGACGTCCGCTGCAGCCTGCAACTGGGCAAAATCCAGCGCCACCGATGATTCGCCTGCGGCCAACTGTTCAAAGTGCGCATCGGCGATGGCCTGAACGCTGGCAGCTGTGATCCGCTGCTGCGGATGCTCCGCTACGCCTTCCACCCGGAAACCACGGACCTCCATCCTCACGTTCGTGTCGCGCTCGGATACAGCTGGCAGCATAGTCTGATGTGCATCCGTGGCTACGGTTGCAGATGCAGTAGTTGCGTCCAGCTCGTAGGCCTGCGCTGCCGGCAGCGCCGCCATGAGAGACAATGCCAACGTGGTCATTTTCATCAACATGGATCCATCAACAAGAAAAAAGTGCGCTGCACCGCACAGCTACAGCCAACGCGTGCAGACCCATTCAGAAGCTCGAAGGTAGGCAGCTGCAGCTGCCCACAGAGAAGGACCTTCATCGGCTCTATTCCCTCAACAGCCAGATCAGCAGACCACCCGCAAGCAGTGCCAGAGCAAGCATCGCCAGCTTCCATACGCTGCTTTTTTTTCGTGCACCCGCTGTTGCAACTGCCGCCCTGGTGGGCTGCAGTGCATTGGGCTGGGTCTGTGCCTGGCGGTTGCGCCCTGCCTGCAGAATGCGCCGGCGACGTTCCCGGTACTCCGCGCGATCAAGCTGACCACGCTGGCGCGCATCGGCCAGCGACCGCAGGCTCGCGTTCGCTTGATTCTCCCAATCGTTCACTTCAGCTCCCTCAATACGCGAAAGCCAACATCGGCTTGAGCTGCAGTCGGCGCGGCACGACGCGCCTCCACCGTGCAGTCAGACCAGAAGCTGGCATAGCTCCCTCCCCGCAATGCGGCACCATCGCCGCCGCTCACCCATTCCCATACGTTGCCTGTCAGGTTCACCAAACCCCAAGGGTTCGCCTCGCGGCCGCGCACACCAGCAGGCCCTCCGGCCTGCTCAGCGGTTGCGGTAGGCGGAATGCAGTTGGAGTCAGGGGCTTGCCGCCATCGCTGACTGGCCTGCGCTGCATGCAGCCACTCGGCATCGGTGGGCAAGCGATACCGCCAGCCGCCGCTGGCGCGCGTCAGCCAGCGCGCATAGCCCTTGGCCTGGCCAAGGGTGACGTTCTGCGCTGGCAAGCGTCCCAGTTCGGCGCTGGTAACCGTCCGTACCGCGCATTGGCCGGTGGCACGGCAGTAGACATTGAAGTCATCTACCGCGATCTCGCCGCGTGCCAATGCAAACGGTTTGCCGCCGGCCATACCCGGCACAACCATCATCATTGGCCCACGGCCTTCGCCCACCGCGTCATAGCAAGGGCGCGCACGACCAGCCAGCCCGTCGCAGGGATCCGGGCCATCCGGAACCGGCGGTAGCGGTTCCTCCTCGCTTGCGGCGCTCGGCAGGGCAGCAGTCGCACCGCGTTTGGTCGACGCCGGTGCCACAGCCGGCCGCGGGGTGGGACCTGCCTTGGGTGCCACCTGGTCCGGCGAGGGTTCCGCCCCGCCAAGCTGGAGACGGTTGCGTAGCGAACCTTGCGGCAGCTGTCCGCGCGCCTGCATCTCGCGCTCCAGCCGCGCCATCGCCGTACCGTCAGTGCGGAACTGGCTGTCAAGCCGTTGCCGCAATTGCTCCCGTTCACCGGCCGGGGTAGCGTCATTGACCGCCATTACCGCAGCAACCAACTGATAGCGCGCCTGCAGCTTGGGCAAGCTGGTGTTGCTCACCAGGGTCGCAATGCCACGCGTCACCGCCTTCACTGCCGCCGGGTAGTCGCCCTTGGCGAATTGTGCATCCGCCTGTGACTGGTAGGCCTGTGCCAGCAAGGCAGGCGCCTGCTCGCGCACGAACGCCGCGTCTGGCTGCAGCGTCCGCAAGCGTGCAAACAGGCTCTCGGCCTTGTCGATATCGCCGGCTGCAACGGCGCGCCGCAATGATTCGCCGCGTGCTAGCACTTCGGCCTGCGCACGCTCCGCCTCCAGATCGGCCATCGCTGCCAACTGCCGCTGCTGAAGATGCGCATGCTGCTGTTGCAGGGATGGCGTCTTCGCTGCGTACTCCAGAGCGAAGTCCAGCAGGATCAGGTCATCGGGCAGCTGAGCGGGCGAATCGTGGGACGCCAGCGTCGCAGCAACGGCCTCACCCAGACGCAGCTGCGCACTTTGCAACTGCGCAGGATCATCGCCCAGTCTGGCCATGACAGCCGCCATCTTTGCCTGCCAATCAGCAGCCGCCGAGGGCGCCTGCAGCAACTGTTCGAAGCTGGCCGTTGCCTGGGCAACGCTACCGGCCGCCGCAGCATCGGCTGCCGGGCGCGCAAGGCTACGCAGCTTTGCCTGCTGCAGCTGCAGACGCAGCGATTGCGGGAACTGCTTCGTGGCCAGCGCCAACTGGCTGCGTGCCAGCTCCCGCTGACCTTTGGCAAGTGCAGTGGAAATTGCCTGTGCGTAGCCCACTTCAAGATCAGGGTTGTGCAGAAGCGGGCTGCCGGGATCAATCATGCCTATCCGTGCCAACGTCTCCTGCAGGCTGCCGGCGCCTTCCGCGAACAGATTGCCTGACCCGAGCAGTTGCTCACCGAGCCGGGTATCCAAAGTATTGAGCTGACTGTCACGCTCACTTTCAATCGCGGCGCGACGCGCGTCCATCGCAGGCGCGTAGAGACGCAAGCGATCACGCAAGGCAAAGACCTTGGCGATGCCGGGAAAGTCAAACCGACCTGCCTCCGGTTTCCACAACTCATCAAGACGGCGCACAAGAAACTGGCGTACCAGGTCGCCGCTTCCAACAAGGAACTGCGCACGCTGCTCGTCATCCAGCGACTCCAGCCCGGCCACGGCCTGTGCTTCATCGCGATAGCGGTCCGGTGCGGTAGCACTGAAGCCCTCGACCACCTTGTTCAAGCGACTGGACGCATCATGCCGCCATAGGCCAACACCCGCCGCAACCAGCACCACAGTCGCCGCTGTGCCATAGCCAACGACGGGTAGCACACGCTCGCGCCAACTCACATCGCGCAGACCTTCCAACAACGCTTGCACGTCCGGCAGACGCTTGTTCTGTTCAAAGGCCACCGCAGCAGACAAGGTCTGGTACTGGCGACGGCTCAACCCGGGGATCCGCGGCAGCCGCCGGCCCTCTTTCAACGCAACTTCGGCACTGTTCTTGTCAAATGGGTGTCGTCCGGTGAGCAGTTCCACACACACGCAGCCCAACGCATAGATGTCGTCAGCAGGTGTCGGTGCCTGTCCACGCAACATCTCCAGGCTTGCATACGCGGGAGTCAGTGCGCCCAACGTAGCTGCATCGAATACGGTCTGTTCACCGCTGGCATCCGCCTTGTGCTGACCAGCGCGGGCGATCCCGAAGTCGAACACCTTCGGTGCACCGTCCAGGGTAACCATCACATTGCCGGGCTTGAAATCGGAATGAACGATGCCCGCTGCGTGCGCGCGTCCCAAAGCGCGTGCCATGCCCTCGATCAGCGGCCGTGCTCGCGCCAAGGACATGCCATTGGAGGCCTGCTCGCGGATGTAGGTACGCAGGTCACTGCCGGCGACATACTCCATCGTCATGAAGACGATGCCTTCGTCCTTATCGAAGTCGTGCACGCGCACGATATTGTCATGAGCAAGCTGCTGCGAACGGCGCGCCTCACGCTGCAGCGCAACCAACGAGTCCGGATGGCGACGGAATTCGTCGCTCAGGACCTTCACCGCCACCCATGGATCGCGATCGCGCGCCTCGATCTTGCGGGCATCCTGCGCCAGGTAAACCACACCCATGCCGCCACGACCGAGCTCGCGTTCCAGCAGGAACCGTCCCTTCAACGTGCTGCCGACCGACACGTAGCGGTCACTTGCGGCAACCACATGCTCCCAGCCGGCAGTTGCCGCGCTGTGTGAATGGCTACCGGTACTACTGACGTCCCGCGGCGCAGCTGCCACGTCATTGGCAGGCAGTACCCGAGTGACATCGTCTGCTTTTTCGCCTGCGCGTGGCGCTGGTTTGATCACCGTTACATCATCATCGGCAACGGCTGCCCCCAGCTGCGTCCGCATGGACTGCATGCGCTCCAGCAACGTACTGATGGTCACCTCATCAATCGCATGCTCTTCACGCATGCGCCACAAGGTCTCAAAGCCGATGCGATACTCTTCTTCAGGCAGGGTCTGGCACTTGTCCAAAGCCGCCAACATGGCGGGAAGATCAAGCTCCCCGGAGCGGAAAGCAGTAACCAATTCGACCACGGAAGGACTGTCCTCTTGCACGTTCTTTACTCCTGGATACGCACGACAACGGCTGATACGTTGTCGCGGGCGGCTCGCCCAAGCGCCAATTCAAACAATCGCGTAAGTAACGCGCGCGGCTCGCGCACTCGACGACATTCCATATCCAACTCAGCATCGGGAATTTCCTTGTTGATACCGTCGGTACACAACAGGAACGGAGTTCCACTGGCGTGACTGGCCACAACCCAATCGATCAACAGCGGTTCCTGTGCACCCACCGCGCGCGTCAATGCACCAGCGTTTGCACCAGCACCGGAAAATTGAGTGACGTCGTCACGCATGCCGTGTACATGGTCACGCGTCAGCTGGCGCAGGCCCCCACCTGACATGCCGTAGGCGCGGCTGTCGCCCACCCATCCACACAGCATGAAGTCCCGGTCGTAGACCAGCACGACCACCGTTGAACCGATCACATCTACCTGCTGGGCATGGGCACGCTGCAGCAGCTCGCCATTGACTTTCTCAAGCTCGTCCTCGATCGCCTCGACAAAATCGGCAATGTCTCCCTGCCGCTGCATGGCCCCAAGCCGCTGCACGATCAGCGCGCTCGCATAGTCTCCGGCGGAGTGTCCACCAAGACCATCAGCAACTACCCATAGCCCGATTTCGTCACGACAGAGAATGGCATCCTCATTCAGACGCCGCACTTTACCGGTATCGGTATGCCCTGCTGACGCATAGGGTTGGGCTACTGCATTCATGCATCCACCTCCATCGAACGTTCGACCAGCATTGCCTGCAGGCAGTCATGCGTCTGCGGCAGACCAGGTAGCGCACAGGACACCGTTGCGTCGCGCCACCAGATGCTGCCGCCCTGCTCCAGGCAGCGCGCCCACAGCTCCCGACGTTCACGCAATACAGGCCCGATTTCGCTGCTGCGGAGCGTTTCATCAGACGCGCAGCCACTGTCCTCACCATCAAGCGCCAGCACCCGCTCATTGAACTCTTCGATGCTGCCAACCGTGCCACTGGCTACCGCGACATGCAGGCACCAGGCTGCGTCGAACCAGGGCAGGTTTGGCCGCAGCAACCCACCAGCATCCGTATCGGCCCGGATCACCTTGCCAATCAGCAGCGGAAAGCGCCGCCCCACGCGGTCCACGCCAGGCGCAACCACGCCTGCGAACGCGCTGCTCCCGCAGGTTGCAGGCGCACAGAGGAAAGCCCACGGCCTGATGCGTGCAGCGCTTGCCGTCGCCCACGCAGGCACGGTCGGCAGCAACTGGCTCACGTGTGCGTCCCAAGCCTGCACCAGTCCCTGCGGCAAGCGACGCTGCACGAAATCGCCCAGCCACGGCAGCTTTCCGTAAAAACCACTGTCTGCGTTGGCACTACTCAAGCCCATCATCAACTCCCGCACCGGAACCGGCTGACATCGCCGTCCAGAAAGGGATGACGCAGATTCGCCGCCTGCAGGGGCAACTGCGCACCATGGCCCTCCAGGTCCAACGTGGCGACATATCGCAGATCCGACTCGGCACGCAGCTGCGATGCCTGCAATGCGCGGATGAACGCCCAGTCCCCCAGATAGACAACGCCGCCCAAGCGCTTGCCGGCGGCATCGAAAGCGGTGAACGAGACGCGTCCCGGGGTTGGCCCCGGCCATCTCATCGGCATGCTTGGCGGGGCACCTTCGCGGTAGTCGTAATGCTGGCCATCAATGTCGATGTCCAACCGCGATACACCCTCACCGAGCTCCGGTGCCAGCAAGGTGAACCCCACCTCGGGCAGATTGCCGTCGCGGAAGTACTTGCGCTTGATCACATCGGCCAGTTGCATGTGTGTTGGCAGTGCTGGATCACTCGCGGCCGCGTTGGCTGCGTCCTTCCACTGCCAGCGCGCGCCACTGGTATCGAGCAATCCCGCCAGGGTTTCGCGGTACAGCGTGTCGAAGCGCCCTCCATGGCCGAACAACTCCCCAAAATTCTGCACAGGAATCTCGGCAACGGCGCCTGGGTCGAACGGGTAGCGGCCATCGACGAACTGTCTGCACACCTGTGCTATCGACTGCGCCACTTTGGCATCCACCTGCGCCTGGGCCTGACGATTGAGCTGCACCGAGCTTTCACCGGTCAGCCCAAGCAACCAGCCCGATACCGGTGGCGGCAACTGCGCGGCCTGCTGCCGGGCCAACAGCAGCGCTTCCGCAGGAGTGCCGGTGCTGGTCCCAGCCGGAGCCAGCAGGTCCTGACCCAGCCGTTGGAAGGTGGCCAGCACCTGGTCCAACGGCGTCGCGCCGGCAGCCCCGGCGCATAGCTGGGCCAGGGCGGCAAAGTGCTCGCTGATCGCAGCACCCGGCTCGACCGGGGCCGCACCACTGCCCTTGCTCGCAAGTGCCGCTTTCAAGGCGGCACCGCCCGGCACAGCGCCTGTCGCTTGCGCTGCAGCCTTTCCTGCCGCGGCTGCGGCTTTCCCCGCCGCAGCATCTGCGGCCTTCTCTGCCGCACTCTGCACCGGTGCACGCATCATGTTCTGGGTGTGCTCGCCCACCAGCACCAACAACAGACGCAATGGCGAGCTGGGGCCGGCAACCTTGGCCAGCGTCGATGAGGCGCCGTCGCTACCGCTGTCACTGACCAATTGCAGGTCGCCGAGCAGGCCATTCCAGGCACGTATGTAGTCCTGCTCATAGAGACGCAACACCTCGCCAGCCAGGCGCGCGCGCGTCAGCTCATCCATCGGCTGACTTCCAATGACCCAGTCATCGGCAACAAACTGCGCAACCGATTCATCAATCCCCGTCGTCGCCAGCTCGGCAAATACCGGCTGCGTATACAACGCTGGCCAGGGCGCGGATAGTGCCACGCCACTGCGGCGACGGAACGCATCAGCCAGCAGGCCCAAGGCACGATCAAGCCGCAACGACGGCCGCGGTTGTGCCTGCGCGGAGAGCTTGAGGTTGCTGTATACCAGCGTGGCAAGGTTGGCTGAGCGCAAGGTATTGCGTGCCTGTTCCACCAGCAGCGGTTCTGGCGTGATGACCCGCAGCCGACCAGGCTGCTCGAGCAGCATCGCCACCTGTGCATCCAGCGCTTTCACCAGCACAGGATCGTCCTCGAACAAGCGCTGTGCATCCAAGCCCGCAAGTGTGCGCAACTCCGCAGCCTGCATGTGTGCTGGATCACCCAGCATCAAGTAGCCCTTGAGGTAGTAGTACAGCGCCTGCGGTTCGGCTGCGGACTTCTGCAGGCCGCGCCGCAACTGTGTCGCCAGCCCAGGTATCAGCAGGGCATTCATCTCACGTGCTTGCGCCTGCTGCAGCTCCTCGCCGATGGCTTCACGCTGATACAGCCCCCAGCTCTGCGACCACGGCTTGTCGGCCGGAGCACGCGCCACTTTGGCTACCGAGTCCACTGCCTGCAGGCGCTGCAGCGTACGCTCGTAGTAACCGCGCAGATCCTTGGCGGCGGAAGGATCTGCAACCTGCGGGCGGTCGTCCATTGCCCGTTGCACCTGCGCAAGATAGTCACGGTTACCGCTATAGCTGGCTAACATCCCGAAGCTGCACACCGCGGCCACCAGCAGCGCCGCAATGCACCCTGCCGCGTGCAGCACGGTGCGCCGTCGCTCCCGTTGTGGACTGAAACCGGCCAGACCAGATTCGCGTAGTACCACCGAGCGCAGCAGCTGTTCGATGAAGAACGTCCTGGGTTGCGCGTTGGGCTCAGGAGCACGCTGCGCATCCAGACCAAACGTGCGGGCCACGGCACCCAGCATCCGATCTATCGGCGTTCCCTCCTGGGTACCCGAGGTCAGATAAACGCCGCGCAACATCGGTGCAGGTGCCAGCGCCTGACCACTGAAGGCCGCTTCGATGAACTGCCGCGCCACATCACCGATGGTGGCGAACTGCTGCGGGAATGCCAGCATCGCCGCCCGCCGGCTACCATCGCGCTCATCGTGCAGGCGTTGCAGCAGGCGCGCGTTGAGCCGGTCCAGCAGGCGTGCGAACGCCTCGGAGAACGCCAGCGCTGCGCTACCGTCAATCGATTTCTGCAGCGGGAACGAAGTGCCCCAGACCTGTGCCCGCTGCTGCGGGCTCAGATCGTCGAAAAATTCGCTGAAGCCGGCAAGCAGGTCACACTTGGTCACCACCAGATACACCGGCACCTGCAGATGCAGCTGCTGATGCAGCTCATCCAGACGTCGCCGGATCGCCTGCGCATGCAATTGACGCTCGCCCGGGTCCAGCGTGAGCAGATCCGACAGGCTCATCGTGACAACCACACCGTTGAGCGGCTGACGCGGACGGTGCCGGCGCAACAGGCGCAGGAAATCCTGCCATCCACTTGCGTCTACCGCGCGGTCCGAATCATGCGTGGTGTAGCGCCCTGCGGTATCCAGGAACACCGCCTCATCGGTAAACCACCAATCGCACTGGCGGGTGCCGCCAACGCCGCGTACCGATTCATTGCCAAAGCGGGCTTCCAATGGAAAGCGCAGGCCAGAGTGCTGCAACAGCGTGGTCTTGCCCGAGCCCGGCGGGCCGATCACCGCATACCACGGCAGGGCGTACAGATTGCGGCTGCCCGGACGCCGACGCAGCAACTGCATGGCCTCGTGAAACCGGCTCTCCAGTTGGCGCCTTTCGCCCGCGCTGCGCTGCGCCACATCATCACCGTCACCCAGCGCGGTAGCCATGCGACTGGCACGGCGTCGCTGCAACCAGCTGCGTACTGCCCACGTCGCCAACGCCAGCACCGCGAGCACCGCCAGGAACAACAGGCGCGCCCAGGCCCCGGCCAGCGGCTGGCGCCCAGCCAGCCCGAGATAGGGACCGCCAAACCAGACCAGCGCGGCCAGCAGGATCACCCCAAGCAGGATCACCCAGCCACCACGACGCAGTTTTTCCAACACCACAGCCATCATCAATCTCCCGGCTGGTAGAGAATTTCCACGCGGCGATTGCGCGCGCGGTTTTCCGCCGACTGCGTCGGTCGTGCCAGCGGTTGCGAGTCACCTGCGCCGGTGAACTCCACCCGTGCGGGATCGCGCAAACCACGCCCCAGCGCGCGTGCGACTGCCTGCGCACGCGCTGCCGACAACGCGAAGTTGTCTTTGTAGGTCAACGAACGTACGGGCTGATCGTCGGTGTGACCGACGATGACCACCCGTCCCGGCAGCAGATCCAGAGCCGCCGCGACCTTGCCCAACAAGGGCTGCTGCGTCGGGTCCACTTCGACACCACCAGAGGCGAACATCGCACTGCCGTTAATGCGCACCCGCGCATTACCATCGGGCTGATCCTCCACGGTCAACAGCCCGGCACGCTGCTCGGGTGCCAACAGCTCACCCAAGCGCAACCTCGGGGCCGGTCGCGCATCATCGGGTACCCGCCCGTTCTGCAATCCAATCGTCGCCACCTGCGCGCTGATCGGCGCGGAGAGGTCGTTGAGCCTGGTGTGCAACCACAGGAACACGCCGAGAACCAGACAGGCAGCGGCAATGCTCACCACCCACAGCGGCAGCCATCGCCATAACCGCGAGCGCCTGTCTTCGATGCCCTGCCACTGCGGGGACAGCCCGTCCGGCGCGGTCCCGCGCTGGCTGCGGATGCTGCGATACAGATCGTCCTGGATGGATGACAGCCGCATCGCCCCGTCCGGTTCAATCTGGTAGCGCCCTGCAAAGCCCATTGCCAGGCACAGGTACAGCAGCTCCAGCAACTCGATGTGCCGCGGCACGTCCTCGCGCAGATGGTCAAGGATGGCGAAAAACTTGGAGCCGCCATAGGACTCGCCGTGGAATGTCACCAGCAGGGTGCGCTGCGCCCAACCACTGCGTTCACCCCAGGGGGCGTTCAACACCGCTTCGTCCAGCGCCGCGCACAGCACATAGCGCGCGGTCATCACCGACTCCGGACTGCAGCGCGCTTCGCGCACACGCGCCTCGAACTTGCGTATCTGTGCTTCTGCCTGCTCACGCAAGCGCATCACATCCGGCGCGTAGGTGCTGCGGCGCAACTGCTCGGCCAGCAGCAACAAGGGGGTGGCTGCCTGCGTCAACGGGTTGAGACTGCCGTTGACGAAGTCACCGATCCCGGTCTGGGTCGCATCGTTGTCAGCAGCAACCGACTGCACGGGGCTCTTCCAATCACGTGCATTCATCGCCCTACCCCCTGATCGCCCAGAGTTGCAGCGTTATGCCCGGGAACTCGTTGCCCAGATGGAACGCAAGACCGCCGGCGCCTTGCAACGCACGCCACATCGGTGTCTGTTTGTCGAATTCAAAATAGACATGGCCGGCGTGGTACGGGATCTGCCGTGGCGCCACGGCCATCGGGGCCAGGGCTATACCCGGCAGCTGCAGGTTGACCAGGTCGCGAATCTGTTCAACCGGGCCGATCTTGGCCATCGCCGGCAACCGCCGGCGCAGGTCATCGGCAGGCAGGTCCGCCTTGGCGGCCAGCACGAACTGAGCACCGTCAAGCAAACCCGGGTCCGGAATCACCGCCACCCATACACCAAATTTGCGCGCCTGCACCGGTATCGCCAGTGCGGTCTGCTCAAGCACCGCACTGAGGCTGGCGCGCAGCGCGGCAATCAACGGCTCAAAGCTCTCACGTTGGGCATCGTGCAGATAGGGAGCAAATGCTGGCGGACGCTTGCCCGGCGCAGTGAACGTGGCCAGTTCCCCAGCCAGTGCCAGCAGCTCGGTGTACAGGGCTTCCGGGTGCAGACGGGGAACTGCGGCCCAATAGGCCAGACGTGGCTGCCAGCGGTTGACCAGCTGCAGCATCAGGAAGTCGGCGATCTCCGCTGCGCCACCACGGTCGCTGACCGCCACCCGCGCAGCCAAGGCTTCACCGCGCTGGTGCAGCAAACCGAGCAGCTCGACCAGAAACGTAGCCAGCCTTGGCGCGGCTTCGCAGGCAGTAACGCTGGCGATGAATCCGTCATCCAACTGAGCACGTCGGTCGGCTCGCACCTCCACCAGTTGCGCAAGCGGTATCCGCGCCAGACCTTCCAACGGCTGCGAGGCCAATGCCAGCCGCGTGCTGAGCCCGGCGACTTCCATCAACACGCGCTCATCGACGCTGCCGGAATTGTCCAGTGCTTCCAGCTCTCTTACGCCATAGCGATAAAGCTGGTCCTGCGGCGATTCGGGCCGGCCGATATCCGGTTGCGCGGGTTGTCGCAGCGGCAGCGTCAGATAGATGGTCTGGTCACGCGCATTGAGGTCCAGCTCCAGCGGCGGCGGCAATGGATCGTCACCGGGCATCGCGAACGGCGTGCCGTCGGCAAACACGCCGCGTGCGCGACGCACGCCCAGCTTGCCCACCGCCAGCAGGTCGGTTTCCAGCTCCAACTCGCTGAAGCCCCAGCCATGGGCCTGCAACGGCGTCGTGCGCAACTCGACGTAACGCTCGATGTAGCGTTCCTGCTGCTGTAGATGCTGGGGGCGAAGGAACAAACCTTCACTCCAGACGACCTTGTTGCTGTATGCCATCGGCTCTGCTCGCAGGTTGCGGTGTGCAGGCCCTTGCTACACCGGTCAGAAATCGTGAACCGGACATTCCCGCCGGCCCGTTCTCACCGTCAAGCGCGGTACGCGCGAGCGATGATGGGTTGCGGCGATTCTGGCTACTGAGGTGGGGCAGCAGCCCGTCATTTCGTCTCAGACCTGCGTGAGCTTTTGTAGCGTGCCAGCTGCGTTTCGTAAGCGCGGGCGAAATCCTCGCCAAACAAACGACGGAAACAATCATCTGGATCCCGCGACAGCGCCTGATACTGCGCTCGATAGCGCTCCCAGTAGCGGCCTTTGCCACCAAGGCCAAAGCGACGTCCATCGCGGTCCACATCCTGCTCCAGACGATCAGGATCGAAGCTCCGCAGCACCGCGTCATAGCCTGCGCGCATACCCGCCAGCATCGCCATCTGATGGCAACGGATATCGTCAAAGGCGTCTTCAAACGCCGCTGCGCCCGTCAGGAAGGCACCGCCTTCGCCACCGCCGATCTTGTGCAGCGCGTCCTGCGCGGTGGCTGCGAACTTGAGTGGATTGTTCTCCGTACGCTGGATCACCGTCACCGGCAGCCGAAAACTGTTCTTGACCTCGGCGCGCGCACGCAGGACCTCCATCACTCCTTCGGTGACAATGCGCAGGATCCTGTCCTGCTCCATATCACGCCCCACGCTTGGCACGCCGACCGCGTGCGATGCGGCCGGTGGCTTCGCCGTGGCTGACGGGTGATCGTCGCCGGACAAATCCCAGTCCTCAGGCAGCTGCGCGCCCGCGCCGAGCACGCTTGGCGGACGGAAGTGGTCCTGCGAAGAGGCACTGTGATGCCATGCGGACCCGTCACTCTGCGCCGGTACGGGCCGCGGCGCTGGCGCACTTGCCTGCAGCAGCTGCAACGGGTCCAGTTCAAGCGGCGCCCCCAGCACCATCATCAGGTCGACATGATCACGGCCGGCCCCAGCTGATGGACCCGGTGCTGCCGGCGACGCCACCATCGCCGGCGGCTCCTGGCTTGCGCCGATGCCCTGCCACAAATGGTCGAACGGATCCTCCACCGGGCCGGTTGCGACGGGTGCCCTCGTAGCAGGACTGAAAGCCACCTGGGTCAGGTCCGGGTTGTACTCGTCGCTGGCAAGCGGCAGAGGACCAGGCGCGCCGATGGTCTGCAGACGAACTTCGATTTCGAAACTATCCACCTGCAGCCGGTCCGTATCCCCCAGCATCGCCGGCTCGCCACGCGTCAGGTTGGCGCCGTTGAGCAGCATGCCATTGGTGCTGCGGTCCTCGATGAAGTACATCCCATTGAGATAGCGCACCATCGCGTGCACCCGCGACACGCCGGATGCCGGTAGCACCCAGTCACAGTCCTCGGCACGGCCGATGCTCCCGCCCTGCTGGATGAAAGTCTTCTGCGCGGAGCTGCCAAATTGGGAGGCGTGACGACCGCTGACGGTAAGGATCAGGTTCTGCTGGGAAGACACGTAGGTAGTACTCCAGGTGAAACAGGTTGTGTAGGCAGGTGCTGTGACTACAGAGTCATCCGGCCATGCCATCGAGCACGGCCAGCGCCTGTCGAACATAGCCTGCACGGCGCTCGTGGAAATTCGCTGTGTCGATTGCCGCCAACAGGTTCAGCGCAGCCACCACGGCGCGCGCAGTGAGATGCTCCGGGGGCACCACCACCTGCTGACCGACAGGCGCCAAACTGCCCTCGGCCCAGCCCGCGCTTGCCGCAAACCACGCACCCACACTCCCATAGCCACCTGCGTTGGCATACTCGAACGCTGCACGACGGTGCTGTTCAGTAGGCTCACGCAACCAACGCTCCGCCAACGCCGCGCCCGCACGGGCCTCTGGCTCCAACGCCTGCCCGCGCGCGCATTGACACAGCCAAGCGACCACGTAGCGTTTTGGCATTACCCGCGCGGCCAACTGCAGTGCGGCCTGATCATGCCCAGCCTCGAACAGCGCGCGGACCGCGCCCGGCGCAGTCATCCCACTCTTGAGCAACGCGCGCGCCGCTGGATCGATCTGCATTTGGTCGCATGCGTCGGCAAAGACCATGGTTTGGCTGGCATCCATGCAGGTCACCCGATCAGGATCAGCGGCGCGGCCATTTTGGCCAGCGCATCAGCAGACAGGTTCAGCATCGGCGCCTTGACCTCGGCCTGGGCACCGGCCTGCACCTGCAGCATCGCATCGGAGTGCATCTTCAGGCTTGCCCCGGCACCGATGTCCATGGTCGCCCCGGCCTTGATGTTGACCTGTACCTTGCCCTCGACGTTGACCGCCTGCGACCCCTCGATCACGATCTTGACCCCCTTGATGGTGATCTCACCGGAGCTTTTCATCACGATGCTGGATGCACCCGTGACCAGCTCGATCTCCGAGCCTGCATCGAGCTTCAATTTCTTCTGCACCGTGGTGGTTGCATTCGCACCAACGGTGAGCTGCTCCTCGTTGTCAACCTCGATCCTGCGATCGTGCTTTACCTTGCCGAGCTGATCGTTGTCGATTGTGTAGCGCTGATCATTGCGCACGTCCAACTGCTGGTCGTGCTCGATCAACAGCAGCTGATCGTTCTCAACCTCGACATGCATGTCTTTCTGCGCGTGCAACAAGAAGTCCTCGCTGCCCTTGCGATCCTCAAAACAGATCTCATTGCAGTCGGCGGCACCGCCATCTGGATGGCTGCGGCTGCGTATGCCGCTACGGGTGCGCTGCTCGGGCAGCGGGTACGGCGGCATGTGGTCGGCATTGAAAACGCTGCCAACGATCAGCGGCCTATCCGGATCACCGTCCAGGAAGGCAACAAGCACCTCCTGCCCCACCCGCGGAATTGCCTGTATGCCCCATCCTTTGCCAGCCCACGCAGAGGCAACACGCACCGGGCAGGATACCTGCGCATGCTGCCGGCCGGGCTTGCTCCAATGGAAGTTCACCTGTACGCGGCCATTCTTGTCGACGGCGATGTCTTCCTCGCTCTCGCCGGCAACCACCGCGCTCTGCACTCCAGCGATGCGCGGGCGCGGCGTAGCGATGGCCGAGCGGTAGGGCAGTTTTCCCGGCAACGCCTGGAATTCGCAGGATACCGTTACCCCTCCACCCGCGGCCTCACCTTCCTCGAGCACGGTCTGCGCGGAGGTCACCAGGTACTCCTGGTTCCAGTCCGCCTGCGGCCCATGTTCCAGCTTGAACAGCTGGCCGACGCCCAGGCCCCATGCATTGGTGTGGCCCTGGAAGCAGGAACGCTCGACGTTATGTGCCTCTGCCCGCACCTGCGCGTAGCGCCGCCCATCTGCTTGCACTGGATGTGCACCGTGCCACTGGTAGCCTTCCAGCCCGCCAACGCCATGCAGCCCCTCCCCGCCGAGGCGCTCGTCACCCAGCAGGCTTGCGCGTGGCTTGAGTGGGTCGTACTCATCGAGTTGATAGCGCGTTGGATGCACCTGCAGACGGTGACGCCAATTGCTCACCGCAGCCTGGTGTCCGCCCGTCGCCGCGGCTGCGCTCTGCCACTGCATGACCTCGAACGGTGCCAACCGCCCGTGGCCACCAATGCCGTCGGCCAGCACCAGCGTATGCTTGCCATGCGCGTTCTCGAAGTAGTAATAGATGCCCTCCTGCTCAAGCAGGCGCGACACGAAATCCCAGCCACTTTCGTTGTACTGCACGCAGTACTCGCGCGGTGGGTAGGTCCCCGACAGGCTCATCCGCACGTCGCTATAGCCGATCTCGGACAGGTACTTGCGGGCGATGTCCGGCACACTCATGTCGACATGGATACGGCAATCCTGGCGCCTGCTCAGCAACCAGAGCTTTGGCACCACCGCGAACGACAACCGCACATTGACCAGGCCATCGATTACCACCCCATCGAGCTGCTCGACCGCGGCGATGATGCCGTGAAAGTGACGCTGCTTGCCGTCAACATCCAACGACACTGTCATCGGTGTGCCCAACAGTGCTGGTAGATCAGGACTGGCGTTGCCGCACAGCCCTTCGATCTCGTACCTGAAGGGCTGGCCCAAGGCCTCGCTGGCCTGCAGCCGCACGAACCGGAGCTGCTCGCCGAGCTCAGAATGCAGGGAGATCGTGCGTGCCATCATCAATCCGTAACTCAAGGAAATTGCCGAAGTCCGACGTCACGTCCGAACTAGTGCCGCTGACTGGCCCGGCGATGCTCACATGACGCAGCACGTGGCGACCGACAATTTGTCTCAATGCCCGGCATGGATTGCAGCCGAGGACGAACTTGATGCCACCGGCACCGCCAACGCCATGACCGCTGCTGCGCGTACAGATCGCAGTGAAGCATTCAATGTCGTCGGGTCCTGGGCGACTACCGGATCGAGGTAGCGCGACCGGATCAGGGCCATACCGTCATGATCGCCCATGCGCTGCAACACCAGATACAAGCGCGACGCGCTTTCCGTGGTGTGCGCATCCAATACTCCTCGCCGGGCATCACGCATCCGCAACGCGGTTCGATGCGCCGCAATCGAAGCGGCCAGGTTCCCGGCGTGGTCTTCAATTCGACCCAGCACATCCCAGGTGGCCGATATCAACGCATGGTCCGGCGTGACCTTGCGGTAGCCATCAAGCGCCACCAACGCCGCCTTGCGGGCTTCCGCATGGCGATCCGTGTTTGCCAGCATGCTGGCCAATCCGCCCTGGCTGAACAGAGTATCGGGGTGCAATTCCCCCAATACGCGCCTGCGGGTCGCAAGCAGCTCGCGCTGCATGGCGATAGCCTGGTCCAATTTGGCAGGAGCACTCTGCTTGGCCAGCAATCGAATCATGTCGGCCTTGCTGCGCAAGGTGTCAGGATGTGCAGCCCCTAACACCCGCTGGCGCCGCTGCAGCAGATCGGTCATGAACACTTCGGCCGCTGCCCACGCATGTGCGTCCTGCGCCAGCCGGACCCGATTGGCACCTTCCAACGCCAACGCCTGCAAGGTTTCCGGGTGATCCACACCCAACGTGCCCTGGCGAATGCCAGCCACTTCCGATGCCAACGCCAATGAGCGCTCATACTCCCCCGCACTGTTGAGCAGGTCAGCCATCATCAAGCTGGCAGACAGTGTCCTCGGCGCACTGCTCCCATAACGGGAACGAAGCATTGGCAACAACGCCTGCATCCGCTCCAGCGCCTGCTCACGCCGCGACATCCTGGTCAACGTACCGACGATGTCCACCCCCAATTCCATCATGCCTGCGCCCAGCGGACCGGACCGCTGCGTCCAGTCCCGCTCCAGCTTCAACTGCAGCGCCAGTGCTTCTGGCTGTCGCCCCTGTGCCAGCAGCACGCGCGCCTGCAGCGCACCGGCACGCAACCAGAGCGGGTCGGTGTCGGGCACGTTCGCAGCCGCGCCGTGCGTGCCCAGCAGAAGCTGGTGCGCAGCATCGAAACTGCCTTCCCGGTACAAGGCATCTGCAAGATCCACTGTGGCGTCCAGCATCCGCTCAGCGGGCTGCTGCTGAACTCGCAGGTCCTGCAACACAAGCTGCAACTCATGCACCGCCCCTGGGTAACGCCCGATCGAGGCCAGAACCCCGGCCAGTGATTGCCGCAACTCAGTCGCAAGCACCGGGTCATCCTTGAAGTCCACCTGCAAGCGCTGCAAGGCATGCGCCACCACATAACGCTCAAGCAGGTCACGCGCAACTTCTGGCGGTGCGCGTGCGCCAGCACGCTCCATCGCATGGCCCATGGCATCCACATCAACGCTCTGCAACATCTCTTGTTGAAACGCCACCGTGCGCTCCAACTGCAATCGACGCTGTGCGGCAACCTGCTGCTGCGCATGCGCCTGCGACAGGGCCCATAGCGACGCCAGCAGCGCAACCCCTACGCATACCAGAACCAGCGATACCGTCGCCACGGGCAGGCGGTGGCGGCGCAGGAACTGACGCGCCACCAACCACGGCGAAGCAGCCGCTCCCAAGGGCAACTTTTGCCGTTGCCAACGCTCAAGGTCCGCCATCAGATTGGACACCGCCTCATAGCGACGGCCGCGCTCAGGATCGGTGGCCTTGCGCACGATGGCATCCAATCCGTCCACCAATGCACGCCGTAACCGGCGCGGCGTGGAACGGCAGTCCAAGGCAAAACGGGCTTGCGCCTCACCCGGCAACGACGACAGTACCTGCAATGGCGACAGCACCGTACTGGCCAGGGCACTCGGCACCTGACCACACAGCAATTGATGCAGCAGCACCCCCAGCGAGTACACATCGCTGCGTACATCAATGCCGCCATCCCTGCCAGCCTGCTCAGGACTCATGTAGCCCGGCGTCCCTGCAGCGAATTCCCCCGGCGCATCCACCAGGCCATCGATGGCGATGCCGAAGTCGATGATCTTCGGTTGCGCGCGGCCGTCCACATCCCCCACCAGCACATTGCGCGGCTTCAGGTCACGATGGATCACACCTTTCTGGTGCGCGTGTTGCACACCTTCGCAGACCTGCATGAGCAGCTGCACACGCTGCTCCAGGCTCGCCCTGCGTCCGCTGCACCAGCTGTCGATGGCCTCGCCATCGATGTATTCCATGACCAGATAGGGACGCTCGTCTTCGTGCAGACCCGCGTCGTAGATCTGAGCAATGGCAGGATGATGCATCTGCGCCTGCATCCGGCACTCAAACTCGAAGAATGCGCGTTGCCGCTCGTCCAGCCACGGATTTGCCACCAGTTTTATCGCCACCCGCTGCTGATAGGCTCCATCGGCGCGATGCCCCAGATAGACCCGGCCCATACCACCGGCACCGATCAGGCCGTCGATTGCCCAAGGCCCGAAGCGGGTGCCCGGCTCCAAAGGCGGCGCCATCAAGCTGGCCACCGCCTGCTGCAACGGCCCCCGCAAGCGCAGCGTGGCCTCCGAAGCCACACCGAGCATCGCTTCCAACTCTTGCAGCAGCGGCAGATCATGCCCGGCCTCGCGCTGCGCAAACCCGCCCCATTCTTCCTGTGGCAATGCCGTTGCCCGATGGAAAAGCATTTCCAAACGGTGCCAGCGCTCGGCGCTCAACATCGCGTCAGCCGCGATACCAACCACGTGCGAACGAAACGCAGGTCGCGCTCGATCGTCGGCAATGATATCGCCAGGAGTTCCGCCGCTTCCGCCGCCGTCATACCCACAAGCTCGGTCAGCGCAAAGGCCTGTGCCTTGCGCATATCCAATAGGGACAGATCCTCGAATGCCTCCGCGATGCCGGCCAGGTCCACCGGTGCGAGCGCCGGATCGACCAGCCGCATGGTCAAGGCAATCATCTCGCCACTGCGCTTGGCGCTGGCTTGTGCCCGCGCAAGCCCTATCAGCAACTGCCGCATCTGCAGCGCCGCCAGCGCGTAGAAATGCTCCCGCGACGCGAACTCACTTTCGCGCGAGGACAGCTTCAACCAAGCCTCGCTGACCAGCTCTGTCGCCTGCAGCCCCCCGCACATGCCCCGCGACAGGTTGCGCACCGCGATGCGATGCAACTCGTCGTACACCAGGCGTGCAAGTGCATCGCTGGCCGGCGTATCTCCACCCTGCCAACGCGAAAGCAGACAGGTAATGGAATCCTGTGCCATGGGTGGCGTAGCAGTGTTCACAAGCCCTTATCCCCCGCATCAGTCCCGGCAACGAGCAGGGCATCAGGGTCCCAGGGGCATCGAGCCCTTCTGCCCCCCCCAAAGCCTCATGCGCACAGCCCGCCACTTCTGTGCAGACAGACACTAGCCCGACTGGTAGCCATGGCAATACCCGAGAATAGGTAACAAGCACCACCACGAGGCGACAATTCGTCTCACTACAGAAAAAGCATGAAGGAGCTCACATCGCTACTACGGCCGCGCGGCGGTCCAACATTGGCACAACGCATTCCAACCTGGCCGATCAGCCCAGGTGATAGATCTCGTAAGCACCAGAGGTACCTGCGCCGGCAAGCTTTTTGAATGAAACGGAGATCGTATCGGTCGGCCCGTCGATCTTCCCTGCCTGGAAACAAACAGTTGTCCGCAAAGGCTCAAAAAATAGTTTGATCAGCCCACCAACACGGTGAAGCAGCCGAGCACGATTACCCCGCCGTGCGCGGTACTGTCGCCCATGCGCGCAGCTGGCAAGCCCTTGATGAAAACCTTGGCCGAACCTTTGACGATGGTGTCCGGCGGCCCTACGCAGGTGCACATATCGGTCACCCGTGCTGCCGGCAATTTGCCGATCAGCACGGTGGGCGCACCTGGCGCAAGGATAGGCCCGCCCACATGCGGGATGATGCCCGTCACCATCGGGCAGGCGTGCATGTCGGTCAGTCGGGCTGCGGGTTGCAAGATAAAAATCCTACGTTAAGAAACAAAGGCAACAGCAAAGAACCGGCAGGAGGCGAACAGTCAAAGGCTTCAGGTCAATCCAAAGTGCAGCATCGCGGTGCGCACCGCAAGCAGGTCCATGTCGTTCAGATCAAAAATAGCCTCGCACTTCTGTGCGTCGGCAAAATCCACCATTACGAAATTAGGCATGAAACGCTTGATGACTTGGCCATGCGGAACGATCCCATTGGGTCTAGCACCCACCGGGATGTTCAAATTCATATATGCCCCCATGCCCTGCAGCCAAAGTCTTTTCATGCTATCGCCGAACTGTGGCGGCGGCGGGGTGTAATTCGCCCCCCCAATCCCACCCTGGACGGCCGCACGCATTTGAGCCGGGCTGTTCCAATTATGCTCATCTCTTTCCCGGATGGACTTGAACAAGCCCGTGGTCGTCCAGTACATCATCCCAAATGCTTCCGGGTCGGCACCATTGATTGCGGCGCCCATTATTCTGTTTTGTTTTCTTACGTTATCTGCAAGCTTTTGGTCAAAATCCTTGTTGTCGAGCGAAGTGCCACCCTTCCCGACATACTGCAATCCATCTTCCGTGTCGTTGTATGGCGAAACCGCACCGTCCGAATACAGATTTTTAACCGGCATGATGGATGCAATAGTCGGCCTACCCCTTAAAAGCGCGTTTTCCCGCCCCGTACTCACGCCACCGGCCGCTGACGATGAAGCCAATTCCCTTAGCTTCGCGATTTCCTTATAGCCATCCTTCGTAAATAGAACAGCCACCTTGCCAGCAACATCCGACAGTCTTTTCCTGCTCAGATTGCCGCCGCCGGAGTACATATTCTCAGCAAGCACATCAACGCATTCGTTGGCAATGTCTTTCCAGCCGGAGCACTTGTCAAACTTCAGAAGCAAGAACTCAGAAGGATAGTTCGAAACAAAGCTCTTTGCTTCAGCAAGTATCCTTGAAAGTCCAATACCCTTGGTGCCCGCCACAAGAACACGCCCGACTTTGGTCCCGTGATAGGACGTCAAGCCACCGGTAATCCCCTTCATTATTCGAAGATCAAAAATCCGGATTCCCGCAACCGCCTGGGCATAGATGTTGAGCGCCTGCGTCTTGGCGTTATCACTGCCATTTACAATCGCCGCATCATGCGAGCCCGCAAAAACAAGCGTATTCAAGCGGCGCTCGCTATACCTGTCATAGCTAATCATATATTCACCAATTGCCTTTATTTTCTATTCGATTGAGTAGGAGAACTCACCACCGGAAGCTCCAACTTCAACCCCGGAAATACCTTGTCCGCCAATTGCCCGCCCCAGGAACTCCCGGCTTATTTCCGGAAGCATCGTATTGGTCAGAATCGCGTCGATCATCCGCCCGCCTGATTCGCCTTCGTTGCAACGGCTGACCACCAGTTCGACCACGCTGTCGTCATAGTCGAACGGGATCTTGTAGCGCTGCTCGACACGCTTTTTGATGCGATCCAGCTGCAGGCGCACGATCTGGCCCAGCATGTCCGGGCTCAGCGGGTAGTACGGGATGGCAACCAGGCGCCCCAACAGGGCCGGAGGGAACACCTTCAGCAGCGGCTCGCGCAATGCCTTGGCCATGCTTTCCGGGTCCGGCATCAGCTCCGGGTCCTTGCACAGGCTGGCGATCAGGTCGGTGCCTGCATTGCTTGTAAGCAGGATCAAGGTATTGCGGAAGTCGATACGGCGACCTTCACCGTCCTCCATCCAGCCCTTGTCGAATACCTGGAAGAACAGTTCGTGCACGTCCGAATGGGCTTTTTCAACCTCGTCCAGCAGCACCACCGAATACGGACGACGGCGCACGGCCTCGGTCAACACGCCACCTTCGCCGTAGCCGACGTAGCCAGGAGGAGCACCCTTGAGCGAGGAAACCGTATGCGCTTCCTGGTACTCACTCATGTTGATGGTGATCAGGTTCTGCTCACCGCCGTACAACGCCTCGGCCAAGGCCAACGCGGTCTCGGTCTTGCCAACACCGGAGGTGCCGGCCAGCATAAATACACCGATCGGCTTGGAGGGATTGTCCAGGCCAGCTCGGCTGGTCTGGATGCGCTTGGCGATCATCTCCATCGCGTGGTCCTGGCCGATCACCCGCTTGCCAAGCAACTCGGGCAAGCGCAGCACGGTTTCGATCTCGTTGCGGGCCATGCGCCCCACCGGAATGCCAGTCCAATCGCCAACCACCGCAGCCACGGCCTGGTAGTCCACGGTCGGCAGGATCAACGGGCTTTCGCCCTGCAGCACCGCAAGCTCGCCTTGTACCTGCTGCAGCCTTGCCAGCAACGCCGGCCGATCCACCACAGCGGCAGTCGGCTCCGTAGCCACCTCAGCACCCACGTGTGCCTCAAGCGCACTACCCGTGCCTTCAACCGGTGCACCACCACTGCGCAGCTGCGCGCGCAGCTCCAGCAATTCATCAACCAACGCCTTCTCCGCGTCCCAGCGGACTTCCAACGCAGCAAGACGCTCACGTTCACCCGCCAGCGCGATCTCCACCACCGCGGCCCGCTCGGCGGTTTCCACGCCGACCGCAGCTTCGCGGGCGATGATGCGCTGCTCGGTTTCAAGCGACTCGATACGTCGACGACTGTCATCCACCTCGGCCGGTACCGCATGCAGGCTCACCGCGACGCGCGCGCAGGCGGTGTCGAGCAGGCTGACCGACTTGTCCGGCAACTGCCGGGCCGGGATGTAGCGATGGCTCAGCTTGACCGATGCCTCCAGCGCCTCGTCCAGGATCTGTACCTGATGGTGCTTTTCCATGGTGCTGGCCACACCGCGCATCATCAGCACGCCCTTGATCTCATCCGGTTCGTCGACCTGGATGGATTGGAAACGCCGGGTCAACGCCGGGTCTTTCTCGATATGTTTTTTGTACTCGGCAAACGTGGTCGCGCCAATGGTCCGCAAGGTGCCACGTGCCAGTGCAGGCTTGAGCAGATTTGCCGCATCGCCGGTACCGGCTGCACCACCTGCTCCCACCAGCGTGTGGGTTTCGTCAACGAACAGGATGATCGGGCGGGTGCTGGCCTGCACTTCTTCGATTACCGCACGCAGGCGCTGCTCGAACTCACCTTTCATGCTCGCGCCGGCCTGCAGCAAGCCCACATCCAGCACACGCAGTTCCACTTCCTTCAATGCCGGTGGTACGTCACCACGCACGATGCGCTGGGCGAACCCTTCCACCACCGCCGTCTTGCCGACGCCCGCTTCGCCGATCAGGATGGGGTTGTTCTGACGGCGGCGCATCAGGATATCGACCACCTGGCGGATCTCATCATCACGGCCAACGATCGGGTCAAGCTTGCCATCGCGCGCCTGCGCGGTCAGGTCAGTGGTGAAGCGCGCAAGCGCTTCCTGCTTGCCCATCGCCGCTGGCGCAATCGCCCCACTTGCCTCGCCCGGCGCACCCGCATTGCCCAGCTGGAAACCATCGCTCGGGCGCTGGCCTTCCTCAGGTGAGCTGGCAACGATATCGGCAAAGCGCTCGCTCAGCGCCTCCGGCTTGAGCTTGTCGAACTCGCGCGAGATTCCGCTCAGTACGCTGCGCAAGGTACGCACACTAAGGATACCCACCACCAGGTAGCCAGTGCGCACCTGCGCCTCACCGAAGCTCAGCGATGCATATACCCAACCCCGCTCCACTGCCTCCTCGATGTTGGATGACAGGTCGGTCACACCGCCCGCACCGCGCGGAAGGCGGTCCAACGCA
This sequence comes from Stenotrophomonas sp. STEN018, assembly GCF_056760235.1. Lineage (NCBI taxonomy): Bacteria > Pseudomonadati > Pseudomonadota > Gammaproteobacteria > Lysobacterales > Lysobacteraceae > Stenotrophomonas > Stenotrophomonas sp. STEN018. Next base: position 34,695 of record NZ_JBRREK010000016.1, on the reverse strand, counting down.
GCGGTGACATCACGCGCCAGATGCGAAGGCTCAATCTGGAAGTGACGGAGAATCCGGTGCAGGTCCGAATCAGGCAGCTGCAGGATCTGGTGGACCCAATGCACAAGCTCGACATAGGGGTTGCCACGCAGCTTGCAGAACACCGTGGCGCTCTCGATCGCACGGTAAGCCAGCGGGTTGAGCTTTCCAAACAATGCACTACGACTAATCTCGGTCATGGTGAAGCTCCTGGTGATTCACAAAAAGCACTGGCCAAACGCGGGTGGACGACCACTTCATCAGCATCCGTCACACTCCAGGCGCGTTGCCCTATCCAGCTGTCCAGGCCAATCCGGCCACTACGGCCCAGCCGCATGGGCGGTACCTGATCGGCACGCAAAAGCAGTTGCAGGTCCCAGGACTGGGTATCGCCGACATAGCTGCGCACTGCCGCCGTCAACTGCGCCAATGCATCTCCGCCCGGCAACCACTGCCGGAACGACACCAGATCCAACGGACCTATCCGCACCCGGAAGCGATGCTGGCAGCCGCGCACCTGCGCACCCAGGACGGCACTGCGGCCAAGCTGGTTGGCGCGGCCACGGCCAAGTTGCAGGCGACTGTCGGCAGGCAGCCGCATCCACTCGCCAACGAACTCGACAATCTGCACGGGCACCCGCATGGCTTGCTGCAACAACCCCTGCAAACCCTCGCGGTTGCGCGCCAGCGCGCCCAGCCTTCCGGCGAAATGTCGTTTGTAGTTATCCGGCAACCGGTCGCGTCCTTGCAGCCCCGGCGTTGCCAAGCCAACCAGAGCCCCGAGGTACAGGGCAAAGCGATCATCATCACCGCGCTCGGCCTGTACCACCGGCTGCGCATCGGCCCAGGCCCGGTAGAACAGACCTTGCAGGCGGTGATGGAACACATCGGCAAACGCCACGAAACTCCGGTCGCGCGCATGCAGCTGGCGCTGCATCGCGTACTCGGTCAGGTGAAGTGGCAACGGTGCATTCGGCCCGAACAGGCCCAATACAAGGCCATGCAGTGCGGGCGGCGCGCCGGTCTGACTCACGTCGAAACGCTCGATGTCGCTGTTGGCAAATGCCAGCGACGGCGAGTGCCGTAGCCGTACCGGATCATCGGCCGGCCGCACCGAACGCCCGAGCCGTGGATGCTGCGGGTGGGCACGCTCTATCAGGCGCAGCGCGGCAAACAACTCAAACGCGTACGGCCGCTCGGCGAGCGCAGCAAACAGCTGCGCCTGCGTCGCAGTTACAGCGGCGCCAGGGCGCCCGGACATGCCGTCCATCGCGCTACCTCGTTGCGTTCGACCGTGCGCAGCACCGTCTCGGTGAATGAGTTGACCGACACGTAGCGGGCAAAGAACTGGCGCAGAACCCCTCCAAGTAGATAGGCGCCGGTTCCCTCGAACGCGTTTTCCTCGCAGGTCAAGGTGATCTCCAGACCACGGCCGAAGGTGATCGGACCAGGTATCGGAATGCGCCTGACGATGGGGCGTGCCTGCACCGACTTGATTCCCTCCAGCTGGCGCTGGGCGCCTGCATCGTGAGCATCGCAGTAGAGCGAGAGCATCTCGCGCAGTGCGTTGACGCCCTGCCCATCGCCCACTTCGAACAGCGACAGATAGTTCAACTGCAGGTGACTGAGCAGCTTCCACGCGCTCTCGCCGCCATCCCCTGCCGGACGTGGCCGGGTTGGACCTGCGACGCATCGCACCGAAGCAACCGGGGCACCGTTGTCCATCTGGAAGTCACTCTGCCCCTTCCCGACCGGTAACTGCAGCGCCAGGTCGCGGTTGCTGCACAGCAGTTCCAGCCCAAGCTGACGCAGCCGGCTTGGATAGGATCTGTCGCGCGCATCCACCAGACTGACAAACAGCTCGCTGCCCACATAACTGGAGCGCGCACCCTGCCGACGCTGGCGGGCCGACAACTGCCGCGGCTCCCGGCGCACGGTGTAGTACGCCGCATGCGGATCGTGCCAGGTGCGCGCGTCGCCGCCGTAGAACGGCTCGAAGCGCTGTTCCGACTCCTGGCTGTCGCCGAAGCCATCCACGCGGGTCACGCTGTGGATCTCGAAGTCCACCGGCCGGGTCCGGTCCACCAGGACATGGTGCTCGTTGCGCCCCGCATCCAGATGGATGCGGTCCGCACGCCGGGGAAAGAGATTGATGGCCGGGGTGCAGAACAGCCTGAAGTTTTCAGCCGAGACCGCGTTGTGCAGGCTGGCCACGCTACGATCGAACAGGACGACGATCTCGAAGACCTGCCCCGGGATCCGCTGCAGAGTCCGCCGCAGCGCACTGAACTCAACGAAAAGGAAGCGCTCCGGGCAGGCAAAGTATTCCTGCAGCAGCCGATAGCCACTGAAGGAGCGCCCGTCATGCGGCAGCAGTGCTTCGCTGTCGTCAAAGCCGCGCGCATGCACACCACTTGCGTCATGCCACGGCGACACGATTCCGCCGCCCCTCACCTGGTAGCCAACGGCGTTGCCCAGCAGCTGCTCATACAGACGCTTGCCGGCTTCACCGGCAAGGAACAGCGGCAAAGCATCCATCGCCAGATCCTGCACCGGCACACCCACCTGGGTCTCAAGGCGCAGGCGCAGCCCCGAGCGCACCACCGCCCCGGCGGGCAGGTTGATGCCCGCTGCCGCCAATGCGGCCGGACTGTCGAAGTACTTGGCCTCCACCATTGCCAACGGCCAGAGCGTTACTTCGTGCGCGGTGCGGTACTCACAGGCCGTACGTTCTTCAGCACCGACCTGCCCTCGCAAGGCACTATGCCGCGCCACCCGATGTCCAGCGGCAAGATTGGCATCGCTCAGGTCAGGATGCAGCTGCACCACCGCCATCGAAGGCAGGGGAGCCAGGAAATTCGGGTAGACCATCTCCAGCAGGTGCTGGGTGAACACCGGATACTGCGCCTCCAGCTTCAGCTGGACACGTGCGGTCAGGAAAGCGAAACCCTCAAGCAGACGCTCGACGTAAGGATCGGCACATTCAATGCCATCCATCCCCAGGCGGCCAGCGATCTTCGGAAATTCGCGCGCAAACTCCGCGCCCATTTCGCGGACATGCTGCAGCTCGCGGTTGTAGTGACGCAGCAAGCGTGGATCCATCAGGCATAGCCCTCGACCAGGTCCAGCTTTCCTGTCTCAAGGTCCACTTCGGTCTTCAGATACAAGGCCAGCGGGATCGGCTGCGCCCACATGTCCGAGCGGATGTCGAACACCAGCGATTTCCGGTCCATGTTCGATTGCTGCGCGCGCACCGCAACCTGCAGCGTGTTGGCAATAAGGCGTGGTTCGTAGGCCAAAATGGCCATGCGCAGCCTTTGCTGCAATTGATTCACGTTGATCCCCGCCAACTGCGTACCGGTCAAATCCGGGATGCCGAAATTGATCACCGACGATGCAACATCTGGATAGTCGGCCAGGGCCGCGTCACTGGCCATCTGCACGCAGTTCAACAACCATGAAAGGTCACGGGTCACGCATTCGCGCAGGCGACTCGGCGAAATCACCCGTTGCTCTCGACTTTCGGAGCTGCGCAAAGGCTCATCATCGGTCAGGCGATCCAGCAGGGATGGCTGCAATCGCTCGGTGGTGGTCAGCTCAGCCATCGGCGAACACCCTTACACCGCGTCAAACACGATCGTGGTAGTTCCCAGCAGCGGGTACTCGCCTTCGTCACTGGCAAGCATGCGCTGCCCGAGGCCGCGCCCTTGCTCGTCCCAATGCGTACCACGTGCAAGCCGCAGCGCATCATCTGCACTGGTTTCAGTACCCGGATAGCGCGCTGGGATGAATACGATGGACTGCGTGCCATTACGCCAGAAAATCTCCGCTGGCAACCACAGGATGTCGCGCAGATCCTTGGGGGCGTCCAGTCGCAACTCCTGCACCTGTGACAGCGGCACCCAGGCGTAGCCGCCCTGACTGATCACCTCAAGGCAGGGCCCGAAGCGTGCGTCTGCATCGCCCAACCAACTGAAAGCGACGCCATCAATATGCCCTGCTACCGCCGGCGCCTGCTCCAGCGCCGACTCGCGCAGCGGCGCTACTGCTTCCACCTGCCCCTTCTGCTCCAGCAGCAGTGCCTGCAGCAACGGTGCCAGCCATGGCTCCGGCGTGCCGAGAACATGCGGCATGCATTGCCCGGCCAACACCTGTGCACGCAGCGCTTCCGCACGCAGCAGTACCTCACAGGTTGTCGCCATCAAGCTCAGGTTGGCATCCAGCTGCACCGCGGCCTGCAACTGCTCACCCGCCCGCCGCCACTGCCCCATCACCGCCAACAGCTGAAACAGAAAAACGCGTTCATTGGCATCTGCAGGCGCCGACCGCACACGTGCGGTCAGCGCTTGCAGCGCCGGTTCCAGCTGGCCTGCACGCAGCAGCGCCGCGGCCTCGTTGGTCGAACCGGCAACAGTGCCGGTGGTCAGCTGGATGCTCATGACGATCAGCCCTTGGCCACAGCCTGCATGTCGTAAGTGAACGTCTTGGCTGCGCCATCCGCGTTGCCATCGGGCTTCTGCGGCTGGAAGCCGTACTGGAACTTGCCGAAGTGCAGGGTAATGTTCTCGGTCAGGCGATCTTCGCCACCGGAGCCACCGGTCGACACCGACGTGATCAACACGCCGTTGCTCAGGTGAATGGTGACGTAGTCGGTCTGCTCGCCGGTTGCGTTGGTCACGTACAGCCATGCCTCATCCAGGCGTGCACCCGTGGAAGCGGCCTGCAACAGTGCGTTGGAGCTCTTGTCGACGTACTTGGTGATGGAGATATCCTGCACGTGCGCCTTGCCACCCGAGCTGACGCCGCCACTATGCAGGTCGCCGCTATTGCTCACGCCCCAGGACCAAGCCAACACCGGGATTTCGCCCTTGTGCTTGCCATGGGTCGAGCCACCCTCGATGGTGACCGTGCCGCCCTTGAACTTCAGATGCATGTCAAATGCCATGAAACCACTCCTTCATTTTCGTGTGATCGCGTAGATCAATGGGAAACACCGACGACTACCCAGCCACCGGCGTGGTTGAAACCTTGGATCAGGCCTTGGCCTGGGACGGCAGACGCGATACCAAGCGCAGCGACACCGTCAACCCTTCCAGCTGGTAATGCGGCTTGAGGAAGAACTTGGAGGTGTAGTAGCCAGGCGCGCCTTCGACCTCCTCCACAATCACCTCGGCAGCGGCGAGCGGATGGCTGGCCTTGTACTCCTCACTGGAGTTCGCAGGGTCACCGTCCACGTACTGCAGGATCCAGTTGCCCAGCCACTTCTGCATCTGTTCGCGGTTGGAGAACGAACCGATCTTGTCGCGCACGATGCACTTCAAATAGTGTGCAAAGCGGTTGCAGGCAAACATGTACGGCAGGCGTGCGGCCAATGCAGCATTGGCGGTTGCATCCGGGTTGTCGTACTCGGCCGGCTGGTTCAGCGACTGCGCGCTGATGAACGCTGCCATATCCGAATTCTTGCGATGCACCAGCGGCATCAAGCCCATCCTGTCCAACTCGGCCGAGCGACGATCCGTGATTGCCACTTCGGTCGGGCACTTCATGTCCACACCGCCGTCGTCGGTGGGGAAGGTATGTGCCGGAAGCCCTTCAACCGCGCCGCCGGACTCGATGCCGCGGATGCGCGAGCACCAGCCGTACTGCTTGAAGGAACGGTTGATGTTCACCGCCATCGCATAGGCCGCGTTCTGCCAGGTGTACTTGGCCGAATCAGCGCCGGCAGTGTCTTCCTCGTAATCGAACTCATCGACCGGATTGGTACTGGCCCCGTACGGCAAGCGCGACAGTGTTCGCGGCATCGCCAGGCCGATGTACTTCGAGTCCTCGGAGTCGCGCAGCGAGCGCCATGCCGCGTAGTCCGGGGTGGTGAAAATCTTGGCGAGGTCACGCGGATTAGCCAGCTCGTTCCAACCATCCATGCCCATCAACTTCGGCGCTGCTGCCGATATGAAGGGTGCGTGGGCAGCGGAAGCCACCTGTGCAATGCCGGCCAGCAGCTCCACATCCGGCGGCGAGTTGTCGAAATAGTAATCACCCACCAGGCAGCCATACGGCTCACCACCAAGCTGGCCGTATTCCTGCTCGTAGATCTTCTTGAAAATCGGGCTCTGGTCCCATGCAGTCCCCTTGTAACGCTTGAGGGTCTTGCCGAGTTCCTTCTTGGAGATGTTCAGCACGCGGATCTTGAGCTGCGTGTCGGTCTCGGTGTTGTTCACCAGATAGTGCAGGCCGCGCCAGGCACCTTCCAGCTGCTGCATATCAGCATGATGGATGATGTGGTTCAGCTGCTCGGTGAGCTTGCGATCGATCTCGGCGATGTACGCCTTGAGCGTCTGCGATACGTCATCACCGACGATATCGGCACGACTGAGCACCTGCTCAGCCAAGGTACGCACTGCGGATTCAACCTCTTCCTTGGCGCGCTCACTCTTCGGCTTGAATTCCTTGTTGAGCAGGGCGGCAAAGTCGCCACTCTCAAACGCGGCTTCAACGCTGCCAGACTCTGCCAGCTGTTCAGTATTCATGGCTTATTCCTGTTCCGGCTCGCCGGGCTTGGGGGCAGATGCAAGCGCCTGCATCAACGCGGGATCACGCATGGCCTGCGCAATCAGCTCCTCCGCGCCAGCCTTGCCATCCATGTACGTATCCAGATTGGCCAGCTGCGTGCGGGCCTCAAGCAACTTGGCCAGCGGGGCTACTTTGCGCGCGACCGCAGCCGGCGAAAAATCGTCCATGCTTTCGAACGTGATATCGACGTTCAGGCTGCCCTCGCCGGTCAGCGTATTCGGAACCGAGTAGGCTACGCGCGGCTTCATTGATTGCAGGCGACTGTCGAAATTGTCGACATCAATCTCCAACGACTTGCGATCTTCCAGCGAGGGCAACTCACCTGCGTTCGCACCGGACAGATCCGACATGACGCCCATCACGAAGGGAAGCTGCACTTTTTTCTGTGCGCCGTACAACTCTACGTCGTACTCGATCTGCACACGCGGTGCGCGATTGCGCGCAATGAACTTCTGGCTGTTTGCCACGACTTTGCCTCCGATTAGACCGATCAGTTCCGGCACGAAGACAGCGGGCCGGAAGCAGGCGGGTCCTACCCTCCATCTTCATGCCTTCGACTTATCTCCGTCATATGCACCACGCACTGCCGGTGAGTCACATTGCGTCATCACCACCGCAATCCAGCACCGAGTCGAACGAACCCCACTCAATGCCGGCGAAGTCTAGGAACGGCCACGCATCGCACACACGACAATCCGTCTCAACCTTTACGCCGAAAATGAAATCGCAGATTGGATGATGGTTTTCTGTCGCTTTTTGCGTTTTGTTTAAGTAACGGACCCCAAATTGTGGGTCGCGGCGACGAACCATGACCATTGCAGGACACAGCACACACTCTCTTACGCACTCTCTTGTACTCACCGACAGAATTTGTCCGATCAAAGAGATCGACTATTCAACGAGCTTCAATAGCAGGCCACTGGAAGCTGAGGACGTACTGCTGCATGACATCATCGACTATATCGATGGTCGAATTGGCGACTACGATCTTGGCGAGCGCATGATTCGCAGTGCATTCAACCTATCGCGCGCCACGCTCTACCGCCGCTTCCAGCCGCTCGGCGGCATCGCCAGTTTCATCCGCGACAAGCGCCTGCAACTCGCGCATATGCATCTGAGAGGCAACCCTACCTGCAGTCTCACTTGGCTGTTGTATGAAGTTGGGTTCTCATCAGAACGGCAGTTCCAACGTTCATTCCAGGCTCGCTACGGCATGTCGCCCGCAAACTGGCGCAAGTCCTGCCAACTGTGTTGAAAGAAACCGATCACACCGCCCAGGCAGCCTGCAAAGAAAATTTGTTCCCGAACAAAGCGCATTCGATGCTCCGTCTTTTTTTCACTGGATGACTGTCGGTAACCGCCGTGACGGAAACCCAAGACCCAGCACGTGCGAACCGTACAGAGCGCTCTTGATCGTGCGCAGCAAGCTGTCCTGACGCGCTGCGGCTGCACATGATCAGCGCATGCGTTGAGCATCGAAGAATCCTCATCGAACATGAAGAAACAATCCAGCTGTAGGCAGCAGCACCGCCCTACCTGATATGGAGTCGTCGCAGCTGTAGGGAGCACGCAGGAGCAGCGTAGCTCGCGCATCAGGCAACCACTACCCGGAGCAAGCCCATGTCTTGGAACCCCTTCTCTTCAGGTTCGTCATCATCGCCATACACGATGAGAAATTTCAGGGACACAGCGCAAAGCTTTTTCCGAGCGACCACCGGCCAGTCACCGCGGGTGTCCACGTTCTACAACTCGCTGACCGATGATGAGCTCAACCAGCCAATAACAGCACTGAATATCGGCAGCTTTGTTCGCAGGGAAAACCATGCAGTACTGCATGGCACCACCCCGGCAACACGCGAGGATCTTCTTGCAATCGCAGCCATCCCGCTAAGAGCGGTTGCTGCACACACGGTTGCGCAGAATGTTGTCGTTGGTCAGCAGGGATTCTTTGGCAACAGCGAATATCAGCAAGAAGCGCTGATTGGCACGCTGTCTGGTTTGCACGGTCAATGAAGCCCTGAAAAGGCTTCAACAATCGACTGGATCGCTCGGTATATCCGGATCGCATGAACGCAGCAGCGCCACATGCTGCTACCGGCCCAACCCTGCAGGGCTCCATGAACGAAAAAAGCCACCCGGAGGTGGCTTTCTCTTGATGTCGCTTGGTGGGCGGTACAGGGATCGAACCTGTGACCCTTGCCGTGTGAAGGCAATGCTCTACCGCTGAGCTAACCGCCCGTGTTGCGAGCCGCTCATTATAGGGGCCTGAGCGAACACGTCAACCGCTTTCTTCACATCGATTTACATCGTCTGGGTCGGCTTGTCCGAGCTGGAGGTGCCGGCCAGCAAAGTCTCGATCTTGTTGCGGATGGCCTCGCCGTCGGCGCCTTCAGCCAGCTGCACGCCGATGCCGGCCTGACGGTTGCCCTGTGCGCCCAGCGGGGTGACCCAGACCACCTTGCCGGCGACCGGCAGGCGCTCGCTGGAGTCTGGCAGGGTCAGCAGCAGGAACACCTCGTCGCCGAGAAAGTAACGCTTGGGCGTGGGTACGAAGACGCCACCGTTCTTCACGAACGGCATGTAGGCGCCGTACAGCGCTGCCTTGTCCTTTACCGCCAGCGAAAGGATGCCCTGGCGGGCGTTCATCGCACTCATCGAATTGTCCCCTTGGATTGCACTTGGTTGGCCGCGCCCCATGCCAGCAGCAGCTCCACCACGGCCAGGTCGGCGCGGATGGTGGTGCGCAGCAGATCGCGGGTGCGATTGGCGGCATCAAACCAGGCGGCCAGCTTGTTCAATCGGGCCGGATCGGTCAAGCCGTCGGCTGCTTTCTTCAGTGCCAGGTCGGCAGCATGGCGCAGGCGCAGGTCGGCGTTGTCGTCGCCGGTCCAGCGCTGGGCCAGCTCGACGCTGCCCAGCTTGCCGGCCAGCAGCTGCTCCAGCTCGCTGGCGACCTGCCGGCGCAGGGCCATGCCCTCGCCTTGCAGCCATTGGTCGGCCAGCGCCGGGTGGCCGCGCGCGGCGTCCAGCGCTTCGCGCGCCACGCCTTCGGTATAGCCGCGCGCCTGCAGCCACGCCATGGCTTCCTCACGCGGCGGCATGCGGAACTCCAGGCGCTGGCAGCGGCTGCGGATGGTCTGCGGCAGACGCGCCGGGTCGGCGCTGAGCAGCCACAGGTAGCGACCGGGCGACGGCTCTTCCAGCGTCTTCAGCAAGGCGTTGCAGGCGGAGCGGTTGATGGCATCGGCCGGATCGACGATGACCACCTGGGCGACGCCGTAATGCGGGGTCAACGCCAGCTTCTGCGAGATCTCTCGCACCTGATCGATGACGATCTCGGTGCGCAGTTTGTCGCCGGTCTTGTTGGGGATGAAGCTGGTGAACTGCAGGTCCGGATGGGTACCGGCAGCGATCAACTGCGCGTTGCGCTGGCGTGCCGCTGGGTCCGCGCCGTGGTTGAGCACATGCGCGGCCAGCCGCAATGCCACCGCGCGTTTGCCCATGCCGGCCGGGCCGCACAGCAGCAGGCCGTGACCAAGCCGGCCCACGTCGAGTGCGGCCACGGTCTGGTCATAGACGCGCTGCTGCCAAGGGGCGAGTGCTTCGCTCATCGGGACATCCTGTACATCATTCGGGTCATGCCGCTCATTGCGCCGCCGCCTCGCTGCGCTTGGCGCGTAGCCGCTTCAGGTACTCGGCCACAGCGGTGTTGTGATCGGTATAGGACGCGGAGAACACGTGCGCGCCACTGCCATCGCCGACGGCGACGAAGTACAGCGCATCGCCCGGTGCCGGCTTGGCGGCGGCGTGCAGCGCATCGCGGCCGGGCATGGCGATCGGCGTTGGCGTGAGGCCGGCGCGGGTATAGGTGTTGTACGGCGTGTCGGTGGTCAGGTGGATCTTGCGGATATTGCCGTCGTAGGCGCTGCCGATGCCGTAGATCACGGTTGGGTCGGTCTGCAGGCGCATGCCCATCTTCAGGCGCCGCGCGAACACGCCGGCAATCTGTGGGCGCTCACTGGCCAGGCCGGTTTCCTTCTCGATGATGGAAGCCAGGATCAGCAGTTCGTATGGCGTTTTCAGCGGCAGGTCGTCGCTGCGCTCGGCCCAGGCGGCGGCCAGTTCCTTTTCCATCGCGGCGTGGGCGCGCTTGAGCACGTCCACGTCGCTGTCGCCACGCTGGTAGACGTAGGTTTCCGGCAGGAAGCGGCCTTCCGGGTGCTGATCGGGGAAGCCGAGCTTGGCCATCAGCTCAGTGTCGGCCAGATCGGTGGTTTCGTGCTGCAGCGGCTGCGCACGCGCCAAGGCGGCACGTACCTGACGGATGTTCCAGCCCTCGACGATGGTGACGCGGTACTGCAGCACCTTGCCCTGGCGCATGTTCAGCAGCAGCTGGCGCGGCGTGGGTGCCGGCTCCAATGCGTATTCGCCGATCTTGAGCTTGCCGGCGGCATCGAGCTGGCGGGCCAGCAGCTGCCATTGCAGGTCATCGCCTTCGTCGACGCCGGCAGCTCGCAGCTTGCGCAGCACGCTGGTGAGGGAATCACCGGAGGCGATGGTGATGCTTGCCTCGGACGGGGTCAGCGGCGCATCAGCAAAACTGCTCTGCCGTTGCCACAACCAGGCCGCACCTGCGCCAGCCAGGGCAAGCAGCAATACCAGCACCGCCAACACCAGCAGACATCCGCGCTTGGCACCCGCCATGGTCACCCCGTCTTCAAAGAATTGACGCGCAGGATACCGCGCTGGCGGCAACGCCAGCCAAAACGGCGTTCATCATTGTGGATCGAGCGCACGCAACAGGCCGCGCGCCTTGGCCCGGGTTTCGTCCAGCTCCTTGTCGGCCACCGAATCCACCACGATGCCGGCACCGGTACGGAAGCTGGCGGTGCTGCCCTGCACTTCCGCGGTGCGGATCAGGATGTTCAGGTCCATGTCGCCATCGCGGTTCAGCCAGCCAAAGGCGCCGGTATAGGCACCGCGCGCGGTCTGTTCCAGCTCGGCGATGATCTCCATGCAGCGCACCTTGGGGCAGCCGGTGATGGTGCCGCCGGGGAAGGTAGCAGCGATCACTTCGCCCGGGGTGACGTCCGGGCGCAGGCGCGCGCGCACGTTGCTGACGATGTGGTGCACGTGGGCATAGCTCTCCACGATCATCAGTTCATCGACCTCGACGCTGCCGGGTGCGGCGATGCGGCCCAGGTCGTTGCGCTCCAGGTCGATCAGCATCACGTGCTCGGCGCGCTCCTTGGGATGGCCAACCAGTTCCTGGATGCGCGCGGCATCGTCGTCGCCTGCGAAGCGCGGGCGTGTGCCGGCAATCGGACGGGTCTGCACCACATCGCCGTTGACCGAGACCAGACGCTCCGGCGAGGAGCTGACCACAGCGCGACCGGCTGCTGTGAACAGGCCGGCGAACGGCGCGGGATTTGCGGTGCGAAGGCGCGCGTACAGCGCTTCGGGTGCAAGTGGCGCGTCGAACTGGGCCTGCCAGCGGCGCGACAGGTTTACCTGGAAGACGTCGCCGGCATGCAGGTAATCGATGACCTTGTGCACGCCATCGGTGAAGCGCTCGCCTGCGTCTTCGCCGATGGCGCTCGGGCCGTTCCAATGCGGCAAGGCTGGCAGCTGCGCTGCATCGGCTTGATCGTGTTGGAGCTGACTGAGCAGGTCTGCGGCGTCGTCTTCGGCGATGGCGATGCAGCGGCCGCTGTCGCGTTCGCGCAGTACCGCTGCCGGGCAGCGCAGCGCGATTGCGGTTGGCAGACCATCAGTGCGCTGTGGCAGCTGCAGGATCGGTTCGACTTGTTGGGCGAGCTCGTAATCGAGCAGCAAGGCCCAGCCGCCGCGGAACGGGATATCCGCTTCCATCGGGTTGCGGGCTTGGTGCAGGGATTGCCAGTCGCGGTCGAGGGCTGAGAGGAAATCGCCTTCGACTGAGGTGCCGTCTTCGCGCTGCAGGCTGCCGTTTGCATTGAGCAGCAGCTGGCCGCCACTGGCGATCAGCAGCATGTCCCACTGGCCGAGCTTTCCGGCAGCGGTGGATTCAAGCAGAACCGGATAGCGATGCGGTGCGAGCCGATGCAACGCCAGCAGGTCGGTGTCGGCGTGCAGGGGGAGGATGTGCATCGTGGGCCCGAGGAAAGTCTGGAAAGCTGGCTATTCCTTCTCCCGCCTGCGGGAGGAGGTGCCCGAAGGGCGGATGAGGGGGAGCCTTTAAAGCTTTTAGAGCTTTGAAGCTGCCCTCACCCCAACCCCTCTCCCGCTTGCGGGAGAGGGGCTTTGAGCAAAGCGTTGAGCAAAGCTAAAGCCAAAAGCTTCAAGCAAAGCGAAAAGCAGAAGCGTCAAGCAAAGCAACAATCAACAGCTTCGAGCAAAGCGACAGGCAGGAGCTACAAGCAATGCGAGAAGCTCAAGCCTCAAGCAAAGCCGTAACTTTGCTTTAAATCCGCTTGAACACCAGCGTGCCGTTGGTGCCGCCGAAGCCAAAGCCGTTCGACATCACCACGTCCACGTCGGCCTTGCGGGCCACGTTCGGCACGTAGTCCAGGTCGCAGCCTTCGCTCGGGTTTTCCAGGTTGATCGTCGGCGGGATGATGCCGGTGTTCAGCGCCATCACCGAGAAGATCGCTTCCACGCCGCCAGCCGCACCCAACAGGTGGCCAGTCATCGACTTGGTCGAGCTGACCAGCATCTTGTAAGCGTGCGCACCGAAGGCAGTCTTCATCGCCATGGTCTCGCCCAGGTCGCCCAGCGGCGTGGAGGTGCCGTGTGCGTTGAGGTAGCCCACCTGTTCCGGGGTGACGCCTGCGTCCTTCATGGCCGCGACCATGCAGCGGGCGGCGCCTTCGCCGTTCTCGCTCGGTGCGGTCATGTGGTACGCGTCGGAGCTTGCGCCGAAGCCGGCCAGCTCGCAGTAGATCTTGGCACCACGTGCCTTGGCGTGTTCGTACTCTTCCAGGATCAGGATGCCGGCACCGTCGCCCAGGACGAAGCCGTCGCGGTCCTGGTCCCACGGACGCGAGGCCTTTTCAGGCGCGTCGTTGCGAGTGGACATGGCCTTCATCGCACAGAAGCCGCCCAGTGCGGTCGGCGAGGAACCACGCTCGGCGCCACCGGCAACCATCACGTCGGCATCGCCGTACTGGATCATGCGCATCGCCGTACCGATGGAATGGTTGGACGTGGCGCAAGCCGACACTGCCGAGAACGACGGGCCCTTCAGCCCGGCGATGATGCTCAGCTGGCCCGGCAGCATGTTGATGATGGTCTTGGGCACGTAGAACGGCGAGATCTTCTTGCCTTCGTGGAAATCGATGGTCTGCTCTTCGATGCCGAGCAGGCCGCCGATACCGGCACCGACGATGGCGCCAATGCGCTCAGCGTTGGCGTCGGTGATTTCCAGGCCCGAGTCGTGCAGCGCCATGAAGGCGGCACCCAGGCCGTAATGGATGAACGGGTCCATCTTCTTGGCATCCTTGCCACTGACCCGAAACTTGCCGAACAAGGGGTTGTCGGCGGTGATGTCGAAATCCCTGACCTCACCTGCAATCTTGGTGGTGAAGCGCTCCAGGTAGCCATCAATGACATTCGTCAGCGGGCCAATGCCCGAGCGGCCATTGATGATGCCTTCCCAACTGCTGGCCAGATCATTGCCCAGCGGCGACACCATGCCCATGCCGGTAACAACTACGCGACGACTCATTGCGGATTCTCCTGGCCCCGCACGCGGGGAGATTGAAGCTTAAAAGCACAGGGCCGCATCAGCGGCCCCATGGGTTTGCAACGCGGCAGACATGCTTGCCAACCGCGCCTTGTCAGACCTGGATCAGGCCTTGACGTGTGCCTTGACGTAGTCGATGGCAGCCTGGACGGTACCGATCTTCTCGGCTTCTTCGTCCGGGATTTCGCACTCGAACTCTTCTTCCAGCGCCATCACCAGCTCAACGGTGTCAAGCGAGTCTGCGCCCAGGTCATCGACGAACGATGCGCTGGTGGTGACTTCTTCTTCCTTGACGCCAAGCTGCTCAACAACAATCTTCTTGACGCGTTCTTCGATGGTGCTCATTAGGATATCGCTCCAGATGGAGTAGTGGTTCAAAAGACGCCAGCCCCCAGGGCTGGCCGTGGGATAGTGTAGTGGAAACCGTCGCGGCGGTGTTTCTGAACAAAAAAGCCACAACGATCAATCACTTGGGTGCAGTCCATGCACGCCACGCTTACGGCATGTACAAACCGCCGTTCACGTGAAGGGTTTCGCCGGTGATGTAGCTGGCCGACGGACCGGCCAGGAACGCCACCGCTTTTGCGATGTCTACCGGCTCGCCGAGGCGGCCCAGCGCGATCTGGCCGAGCATCGCCGCCTTGGCGTCCTCGGGCAGATCCTTGGTCATATCCGTGTCGATGAAGCCCGGTGCGACCACGTTGACGGTCACGCCGCGGCTGCCGATTTCCTTGGCCAGCGACTTGGAGAACGCAATGATGCCAGCCTTGGCGGCGGCATAGTTGGCTTGGCCGGCATTGCCGGTGACGCCGATGACCGAAGCGATATTGATGATGCGGCCCTTGCGCGCCTTCATCATGCCGCGCATCACCGCCTTGGAGGTGCGGTAGACGCTGGTCAGGTTGGTGTCGAGGATGGCCTGCCAGTCCTCGTCCTTCATGCGCATCAGCAGGTTGTCGCGGGTAATGCCGGCGTTGTTGACCAGGATGCTGATGGCACCAAATTCCTTGCTCACCGCATCGATCAGCGCATCCACCGCGCCCGGCTCGGTCACGTTCAGTGCGCGGCCGTGGCCGCCGAGTGCTGCCAGACGCGTACCGATGGCGGCGGCGCCGTTGTCGGTGGTGGCGGTGCCGATCACGGTTGCGCCCAGCGCGGCCAGTTCGTCGGCAATGGCGGCACCGATACCGCGGCTTGCACCGGTTACCAGCGCGATTTCACCCTGCAATGGCTTGCTCATTTCTGTTCCTTGTATGCATGGCACCGCGCACGCGCAGCGCCCATCATGACCGGGCGCAGGTTGCGCCCGCGTCGCAATCGGTTGCTCAGTTTGCCCACTCTTCCAATGCACCGGCAAAGTCTGCCGGGGTGGCGAGCGGACGCCCTTCGATGTTCTTGTCGATGCGCTTGACCAGACCGGTCAGCACCTTGCCCGGGCCGCATTCGGCCACACGGGTGACACCGCGCGCGGCCAGCGCCTGCACGCAACCGGTCCACTGCACCGGCTGGTACAGCTGCTGCACCAGCGCCTGACGAATGGCATCCACACCGTCATGCACCTGCGCATCCACATTTTGCACCACCGGCAAGGCCGGCTGCTGCCACGCCAGCCCGTTCATCACCGCAGCCAGACGGTTGGCGGCTTCGCGCATCAGCGGCGTGTGCGACGGCACGCTGACGGCCAGCTTCACCGCCTTGCGCACGCCCTTTTCAGCCAACAGCGCCAAGGCGCGATCCACTGCAGCAGCGTCGCCACCGATCACGATCTGACCGGGCGAGTTGAAATTGGCCGGCACTACGACTTGGCTACCCGCGGCCTCGGCGCAGACTTCCAGCACCAGCGCGTCTTCGGCGCCGAGCACGGCGGCCATGGCGCCAACACCGGTCGGGGCAGCGTCCTGCATCAGCTGGCCGCGCAGACGCACCAGATGTGCGCCGTCGTGCAGCGTAAGAGCGCCAGCAGCGACCAGTGCGGTGTACTCGCCAAGGCTATGCCCGGCCAATACCGCAGGCTTTGCGCCGCCCTGTGCATTCCACAGGCGCCATACCGCGATGCTGGCGGCCAGCAAGGCCGGCTGGGTGAATTCGGTGCGATTGAGCTGCTCTTCCGGGCCGCCTTGGGTCAGCGCCCACAGATCAACGCCCGCGCCTTCGGAGGCCTCGGCAAAGGTGTCACGGATCTGCGGGTGCAGTTCAGCCAGTTCGGCCAACATCCCAATGGATTGCGAGCCCTGGCCGGGGAATACGAAAGCGAGTCGGGAGTCAGTCACGCGGTCTTCTGCTGCTTCAATCGAAGGCCGGAATAATAAGCGCGAAAGCGCCCGCCCGTCTGTACTGGCGCGTATGCAGCAGCACGGCCTTGTAGTGCCGAGCCATGCTCGGCAGGGGCTCTACCGATAAAGCCTTGGCGCGTATGCCGGCATTTCTTTGTAGAAGCGGCGTAAGCCGCGAAGCCACTGCAACGTCAACGGCGGTAAAGCCCCCCTCCCCAGCCCTCCCCTTGCCTGCGGCAAAGGGAGGGAGCGTAGTGCCACTAACGACAACGGGCAGCCATTGGCTGCCCGTGCGGTACATATCTATGCGGGAGACGCTTAGTAGCGCAGCAGCGCCGAGCCCCAGGTGAAACCGCCACCGAAGGCTTCCAGCAGCAACAGCTGGCCGCGCTCGACGCGACCAGAACGGATCGCTGCATCCAGTGCCAGCGGCACCGAGCCGGACGAGGTGTTGCCGTGCTTGTCGACGGTCACGATCACCTGGTCCATCGGCATGTCCAGACGCTTGGCCGTGGCTTCAATGATGCGCAGATTGGCCTGGTGCGGGATCAGCCAATCCAGGTCGGACTTGTCCAGGCCGTTGGCCTGCAGGGTTTCATCAACAACCGAGTCCAGCGCCTTGACGGCGTACTTGAACACGTCATTGCCCTTCATGATGATGTTGCCCGGCTTGTCGAAGCCGACCGACACGCCAACCGGATCCCACAGCAATTCTTTCTTGCTGCCGTCGGCATGCAGATGGGTGCTGAGAATGCCGGTGTCTTCGTCGGCCTTGAGCACGACGGCGCCCGCGCCATCGCCGAACAACACGCAGGTGGTGCGGTCAGTCCAGTCAACGATACGGGTCAGGGTTTCCGCACCGATCACCAAGACGTGCTTGGCGTCACCGCTGCGAATGAATTTGTCAGCCACGCTCAGGGCAAACAGGAAGCCCGAACATGCCGCATTGACGTCAAACGCTGCCGCGCCAGCCACGCCAAGGCGGGCCTGAATCAAGCAAGCAGTAGACGGGAAAATCAGATCCGGCGTGGTGGTACCCACGATGATCATGTCCAGCTGCGACGCCTCAATGCCAGCAGCTTCCAGCGCGCGCAAAGCCGCGTTGTAGCCCAGGTCACTGGTGGTTTCGCCTTCGGCAGCGATGTGCCGCTCACGGATACCCGTGCGCGACTCGATCCACTCGTTGGTCGTTTCGACAATCTTGGTCAGATCATCGTTGGTCAACACTTTCTCGGGCAAATAACTACCGGTGCCCGCGATCCTCGAGTAGATCCGCTTGCTCATGCTGTTTCCTATTGCGCGAAGCCGCCCGTAGGCGGCCCCGGAAGAATCGGTGCAACAACCGCCACGCTCAGGTGGCGGCAGCCGTCACAAATCAATCTTCTTCAGCGACCAGGGTCGACTTGGTCGTGATCACCTTCTTGCCGCGGTAGAAACCGTCAGCAGTGATGTGGTGACGCAGATGCACTTCACCGGTGGTCGGATCGGTGGACAGCTGCTTTGCGCTCAGGGCGTCGTGGGCACGACGCATGCCGCGGCGGGACGGGGTAACACGGGATTTCTGCACAGCCATGGGATTGCTCCAAACTCGGTTTCGTTTGCTTCGTCGTTTAATTGCACAGGACGCCAGCGTCCAGCACTACTCGCTTTCGCCGCAGCCGCCGACGATTACCGGCCGCAATTATTTCTTCAGCGCCGCCAATGCCGCAAAGGGATTGGCCTTGCTCAATTCTTCTTCGGTCGCGGTGAAGTCCTGTTCGACTGCCTCGCTTCCCGGCGCCAGTGCAACCACCGGCACCGCCAACACCAACTCGTCTTCCACAAGATCCAGCGGACGCAGATTGCCGTCTTCAGGCACCAGCATCGCTTCGTATTCCTCTGGAAGCGCAGATTCTTCTTCTTCGTCCTTGATCAAGCCCAAGCGCTGCTTGATCGACACCGGCAGCAGGAAACGCTGCATGGTGCGCTGACAGATCAAGGGCAGCTCGGTATCGATGGTCAGATCGACATAGGACACCTGCAAGATGTTGTCTCGATCGAATTCCAGTGAATACGTGCACTGGCCTTCAGTATCGGCAACCAGACCCTGCAAGCGGGTCAATTCAGACAAAGGCACCTGGCCGTCAAAGCGCCTGCGCGCCATGACCATCCGCCAAGCATCCAGCAATTCGGGTACGTTCGCGGACATAAGCTGCAGAATGTTAAGGAGTAGCCACGCCGCTGTCAAATCCGTAGCGGCGGAAACATTGTCAGACCGGCGGCGGCGCAGCAGACTGGCCGTCCCGAGCTGCGTATTTTTACACATGAAGCCCCTGATTCTCGCCTCCACCTCACGATATCGCGCTGAATTGCTTAACCGGCTCAGGATTTCGTTCAGTTCGGCCGCGCCGGATGTGGACGAAACCCCGCTCCCCGGCGAGCCGCCGGCAGCCCTGGCGCAGCGCCTGGCCGCCGCCAAAGCCGAAGTGGTGGCTCGCCAACACCCCGGCAGTTGGGCCATCGGCTCGGACCAGGTTGCCGAGCTGAATGGACAGCCACTGGGCAAACCAGGCACCCGCGAGGCCGCCTGCGCGCAGCTGGCGGCGATGTCCGGCCATGAGGTCCTGTTCCACACTGCGGTCTGTGTGAGCGATGGTATTGCGCAGCATCAGGCTATCGATCTCACCCGCGTGCGCTTCAGGACCCTGCAGATGGCTGAGATCGAGCGCTATATCGATGCCGAACAGCCCTTGGATTGCGCTGGCAGCTTCAAGTGCGAAGGCCTGGGCATCAGCTTGTTCGAAGCCATCGACAACAGCGACCCCACCGCGCTGATCGGCTTGCCGCTGATCCGGACCTCGCAGTTGTTGCGGCAGGCTGGCTACCAGCTGCCCTGAGCTGCTGCCGACACGTTCAATACATGATCTGCGCGCCAACACACGGCGCGCGGCGCAGACACGAACTACTTGACCTCGAACGGCTGCTCGACCCAGGTTTCGACACTGCCGTCATTGCCATGCAGGCGCAGCCCCAACCAGTGTGTACCCGGCTTCAGGCCTGAGGTATCCAGGCGTGCGTCGAAGCCAGTGTTCGGATGCTGCGGATCGGTGGATACCTTCCAGAACGGGCGCACGTCGTAGGCGCGCCCATAGGTAGCGTCTCCCACGCTACGACCATCCAGCAGCAGTTCAACCCGCGACAATCCCACGCCATCCTTGAAGGCCCAGCCTTTGACTTCCAGCGCACCTTCCACAACCTGATTGGCCAGCGGGGTTTCCACCCACGCCATTGCCGGCGTCACACATGGCCCTTGCTGCTTTTCAGCCGGCAAGCGGAACAACAGGAAACGCTGAAAACCGTGATCCAGCGAGATCACCCGCGGCGGCGGCAATGGTCCCACCAGCTCGCAATCCTTGTGATAACGATCCAACAAGTCGCGGTAACGCTGGTCACCCGGCGCCAATACCAGCAGCACCGGCGTCGAACGGCTTCCATCACTGATCAGTTTCCAAAGCGCCAGCTGCGCAGTGCGCCCATGCCTGTCATTGAGCGCGTGCGGCAGCACCTTGATTGCAGGATCGTTGAGGCGGAAACCCAGCTCGGCGCCCACCTTGAAGCTGCCTGCCAGCAACTGGGTGTCTTCCGGCATCTGCGAGAGTTCCTCGCGCACACCTTCGGCCAACTGCTGCCAGCCTGCGAAATTTCGCGGGTAGTACTTGCTGCCCGCCAAGTGTTCACGCAACCCGGGCGAAGCGGCAACCAGGTAATAGCTCATCGCCAGCAGCAGGCCCAGCGAGGTGAACACCCACAGCGCACGCCGCCAAGGACGCGACCAATGATTGAGCAGTGCCGGTACGCAGACCAGCAACGCCAGATAGCCCGGCAGCGGCCAATGGAAACTGACCCGCTCCACATCGGTGAAGAAGCCCAGCGCGAAGATCAGCAAGGTGGAAGTGGCACCAACCAGGGCAAAGTAGCGCCATTGCAGGTGATGGAAGCCCCCCTGCGCATTGCGCAGGCCCTTGCCAGCCACCACCGCCATCGCCACGAACAACAGCGGCGTCACCAGCAGCGGCTGGATCACCAGGAACAACAGCCCCTCAGGCTGGAATGCCCACGGGTGACGTTCGACCAGTTGGAACTTGAGCCCGGCATCCTGGTTATCCAGGTTCCACGCCAGCAGCGGCGCCCAAGCCGCCACACCCACCGACAACGCAATCCACACCCGCGGATCGCGCAACGCCTTGCGGCCCTCAGGCAATAGCAGCAAAGCAATGAAACCCACACCAATCACACCTATGAAACGGTAATGACTCAGTGCGCCAATCAACAGCCCGCAGGCCAGCAACAAGGCACCACCAGCGCCCACGCCACGCAGCAGCCGCGCACCGGCATCCAGACATAGCAAGGCAGCAATCGCCATCGGCACGTCCGGCACCGCCAGGATGCCCAGCGTCGCCGACAACGGCATCAACAAGGCCAACGATCCCGCGCGCCAGCCCATGCGCACGCCGAACCAGCGCGTACAGATACCGGCGACCATCCATGGCAGCGCCGCGCCCATGATCAGGAACGGCAAGCGCACACCCAGGCGGTGATCACCGGCAACCTCGACACCGAGGCGTGTCAACCATGCGGTCAGCCCGGGCAGGTCCGAATAGGCGGCGGCCAGATGCTGGCCTTCCTGCCAATAGAACGCTTCGTCCACGAACAAAGGCAATTGAGATGCCAACAGCACCTTGGCTGTGGTGACCAGCACCCACAGCACAAGGAACGTTACGTATGCGCGTTGCTCGCCCCTGATTGCCACGTACACTTCCTTCAGCCCAAAAATCGAGACGACCATGACAGTGGCGCCGCCAAGAATGCTAACCGAAGTAACACTACAGTCCCTATCGGCAGCGCAACAGCAGGTCAATTCTCTATTGCTCGGCAAGGCGCAGGAGGTGCGGATGGCCTTTGTCGCACTGCTGTCCGGCGGGCACCTGCTGATCGAGGACCTGCCCGGGCTCGGCAAGACCACCTTGGCCCATGCCATGGCCTCCAGCCTGGGCCTGCAGTTCCAGCGCGTGCAGTTCACCTCCGACCTGCTGCCCGCCGATGTGCTCGGCATCTCGGTTTACGAAGCGCATAGCCGCAGCTTCCAGTTCCATCCCGGCCCGGTGTTCTGCAACCTGCTGCTGGCTGATGAAATCAACCGCGCGCCGCCACGCACGCAGAGCGCCCTGCTCGAAGCGATGGCCGAGCAGCAGGTGACGCTGGATGGCGTGACCCACCGCCTGCCGGATCCTTTCTTCGTGATCGCCACCCAGAACCCGGTGGATATGTCCGGCACCTTCCCGCTGCCGGACTCGCAGCTGGATCGCTTCCTTCTGCGGCTGACCCTGGGCTATCCCAATGCCGACGCCGAGCGCGCCCTGCTGGCCGGCGAAGACCGCCGCGAGCTCATCGCGCGGGTAACACCCTGCCTCTCCGAGCAGGACATCCGCGTGCTGCGCGAGACCGTGTCGCAGGTGCATGCCAGTGACGCCTTGATTGACTACGTGCAGGCCTTGATCACCCGCAGCCGCCAGCACCCGGGCGTGCGCGTCGGCCTGTCACCACGCGCCGGTATCGCCCTGCTGCGCGCAGCCAAGGCGCACGCGTTGCTGCTTGGCCGCCAGCATGTGATTCCGGAAGACGTGCAGGCATTGTTCATCGCCGTCGCCGGGCATCGCTTGGTCGCCGAGGCCGAAGCGTCCTCCGGCCCGACGCTGGCCCGCGCCATCCTGCACAGCGTGCAGGTGGACTGAAGTGCTGGCAGCGCTGCGGCAACGCCTGCAATCCTTGCAGCTCCTGGCCCGCCCGCGGCAGCCGGAACAGCTGCCAGTACAGTTGGACAGACGCCGCATCTACGTGCTGCCGACTGGCTTCGGCCTGTTCCTGGCCGCCCTGCTTGCGGTGATGCTGCTCGGTGCCTTGAACTACAACAACAACCCGGCACTGTTGTTGGCGCTGGTGTTGGGTGCAACCGCGCTGGCCAGCAGCGTGCAGGCGCACCTGCAGTTGTCGGGCCTGCGCCTGGAAGCCGTTTCCGCCGACCCGGTGGCCGCTGGCAATCCCATCCGCCTGCGCCTAGCGCTTGCGCGCAGCGACCGCCGCCTGCGCCGCGCACTACAGCTGGACTACCAGCAGGCCAAGACCCACCTCAATCTGGAGCAGAACAGCCAGGCCGAAGCCGATCTCTGGTTGCCCACGCAGCAACGCGGCTGGCTGGATCTATCCCGCATTCGCATTGCGACCACCCAGCCGTTGGGCCTGGTCCGCGCCTGGGCATGGTTCTGGCCGGACTCGGCCCTGCTGGTCTATCCCGCACCGGAAGCCAATGCGCCACCGCTACCGGATGCAGGCAGCGCTTCCACCCGCACCCGCGTGCATCCGCAGGGCGAGGAACTGCAGCAGATGCGCCCCTACCGCAGCGGCGACGCACGCCGCAGCATCGCCTGGAAACACTCGGCACGACGTGACGAACTGCTGGTGCGCGAGTACGAGCGCCCCTACGGCGCCGAACTGGTACTGGACTGGCAGCAACTGCATGCCCTGCCCCACGAGCGCCGCATCTCCCGGCTCGCACGCTGGGTGGATGAAGCCGAACGCGAAGGCCGCAGCTACCAGCTGCGCCTGCCAGGCCAACCACCACTGGGGCCGGCCAACGGCGACGGTCACCGCCACCTCTGCCTGCGCGCCTTGGCGCTGCTGCCAGACGCATGAAGACACCCTCACCTGCGATAAGCACCAGCAGCCGCCTCTGGATCAACCTGGTCACGGCGCTGTCGCTGCTGCCCCTGCTGCTGCAGCTACCCGGCGTACTGGCCGTTGTGTTCGGCGTAACCACCTTGCTGGTGGCGCTGTGGTCGTGGCGCCGCGCCATGCCCCTGCTGTTGCGCCTGCTGCTGATCGGACTGATGCTGGGCTGCATCTACTGGCAGATGGGCGCCAATCCCGGCCGCGACAGCGGCTGCGCCCTGCTGGCGGCGATGCTGGCGATCAAATCCAGCGAGCTGCGCACGCTGCGTGACGCGCGCAGCCTGATTGGTTTCAGCCTGTTTGCTCCGTTCGCCGCCTTCCTGCTCGATCAGGGACCAAGCACCTTGCTGATGTCGGCCGCCGCCGTGGTGGCCGCCCTGCTCGCACTGCAACGCCTGGCCGATGAAGAAGTGGGCATCAGCCACCTGCCACCGCGCGCACAGCTACGTACGGTTGGCGGGCTCATGTTGCTGGCGCTGCCCTTGGCCTTGTCAGCATTCTGGCTGGTGCCACGCCTGCCCACGCCGCTATGGGGCACGCCGGACCGGGCGGTGGGGCGCCCCGGCCTGTCCGACAGCATGCAGCCCGGCGGCTTGAGCGAAATGATGGCCGATGACAGCCCTGCGCTGCGGGTAGAGTTCTTCGGCCCGGTGCCGGCGCAGGACCAGCGTTACTGGCGCGGCCCGGTACTGACGCGCTTTGATGGCCGGCGCTGGTCCAGGCTGGAAAGCCAGCGCTCCGCGCCGCCACCCAGCGTCAGTAACAGCGCACAGCGCTGGGACTACCAGATCGAATACGAACCCACCGACCGGCGCGAACTGGTCGCGCTGGATCTGCCCCTGCAGGCGCCTGCCGGCAGCCAGTTGGATGCCGACTACAGCCTGACCGCAGCGCAATCACTTACCGCACTGACCCGCTGGCGCATGCAGTCCAGCCCCGCTCAAGCGTTCCAGGCTGAGCTGCCGGCACAGCTGCGGCGGCAGACCCTGCGGCTGCCGGAAGGTTTCAATCCGCGCACATTGGCGTTGGCCAAACAATGGCGCAGCCAAGCCGGCAACGATGACGCGGCACTGGTGCAACGCAGCCTGGACTGGATCCATCGCGAGTTCGCCTACACCTTGAACACGCCGCTGGCCGGACGTCACTCCGTCGACGAATTCCTGTTCGACCAGAAGGCCGGTTACTGCGAGCACTTCAGCGCGGCATTCGTGGTGCTGATGCGCGGTGCAGGCATTCCAGCGCGGGTTGTCACTGGCTATGCCGGCGGCGTGCGCAACCGCTTCGGCAATTATTGGGTAGTGCGGCGTCTTGATGCGCATGCCTGGGCCGAAGTCTGGTTGCCGCAACGCGGCTGGGTTCGGGTTGATCCCACCGCCGCAGTCGCGCCGGAGCGCATCTACGACACGCTGGAAGACCGAATCGGTGACAACAACACCAGCGGGCTGAACTTGTCCGGTCGCTGGAGCAGCCTGCTGCAGTACAGCGATTTCCTTCGTCGCGGCTGGAATACCGCCGTACTGTCCTTCAATGCCGAGCGTCAGCAGCGCCTGCTCAGCGGTATCGGCATCAAACAGTTGAGCCCCTCGCAGCTGGTTGCCTTGTTTGCCGGCTTTGCCGTTCTTGCCTTGGGCTTGATGGCCTGGTTGCTGGCCCGTGGCGAACGCCAGCGCGACCCGCTGCTGCGCGCCTGGCACCGGCTGGACCGCCGCTACCAACGCCTCGGACTGGGTCGCGAGCCCTTTGAAACCGCCAGCGACTGGGCCAGCCGCGTTGACCGTGCCCGCCCCGGCAGCGATCTGCCGACGCTCAGCCAGCGTTTCACTCAGGCGCGCTACGCTGGCGTCCGATCGGATGTCGTTTCATTATTGGCGGACCTGCACAGGCACCGCCCGAAACCCGGAGTACGAACATGAAGACCCGCATCCTCCTAGTTGCCGCCGCCAGCCTGGTGCTGGCTGCCTGTGCCACGGCGCCCAAGCCGCTGCAGGGCCAGTTCACCCCCGTTTCACCGCGTGATGCGGTGGCACAGAAGCAGACCGGCGCGCCGGTACGCTGGGGTGGCCGCATCATCGAAACCATCCCCGGCCAGGGCGAAACCTGCTTCCAGATGCTCGCCCGCCCGCTCAATGCCAGCGGCCGCCCGAGCACCACGTCCAGCGATGCCAGCGATGGCCGCTTCTTGGCCTGCCGCAGCGGCTTCTATGATCCGGCGGTGTTCGAGCCGGGCCGCGACGTGACCTTCATCGGCCGCATCAATGGCTACCAGAGCACCAAGATCGGCGAATACGACTACCCGCTGCCCAAGCTCGCCGCCGACGTGGTCTACCTGTGGCCGGTACAGCGCGAAGTGGAAGTAGTGCCTGCCTACCCGTACGGTCCTTGGGGCCCGGGTTGGGGTCCGGGCTGGGGCTGGGGTTACCGCGGTTGGTGGTAACAAACTGAAAACGCCGCCCAAAGGGGCGGCGTTTTTTTTTGCATGTTTTTTTGTAGGAGCGGCGTAAGCCGCGAAGCCAAAGATCCCTCCGCCGCAAGCGACATAGCGCAGTCAGAAACTGCTGGATCGCGCGAACAGGCTTCGCAGTTGCTTGGTTGCTACCGGCTTCGCGGCTTGCGCCGCTCCTACAAAAGCAGCTTTCTCACGCGCCAAAATGCCCCAACGGCGCACCGGCCAGCAGATGCAGGTGGATGTGGAACACGGTCTGCCCGGCATCTTCGCGGCAGTTCATGACGATCCGGTAGCCGTTCTCGGCGAAGCCTTCCTGGCGTGCATAAGCCGCCGCAGCCAAGGCCAACTTGCCGATCAAATGCGCCTGCGCCGGCTGCAGATCATCCAAGGTCGGGATGACTTCGTTCTTCGGAATGAAAAGCACATGCACCGGCGCCTGCGGGGCGATGTCCTTGAAGCCCAGCACTTCATCGTCTTCGTAGACGATGGCGGCGGGAATTTCGCGGCGGATGATCTTGCCGAAGATGGTATCGGTCATGTGGGGGCTCGCTGCAGTAAACGACCTACAGCTTACAACCCCGGCGCGGCTTATTCGCCGACTTCGCTGCGGCTGCCAAAGGCATGCGACAAGGTGCCGCGATCCACGTATTCCAACTCGCCCCCCAAGGGCAGGCCCTGCGCCAAGCGGCTGGGACGCACCTTGTTGCGACGTGCCAGCTGCGCCAGGTAATGCGCGGTGGCCTCGCCTTCAACCGTGGAGTTGGTGGCGATGATCAGCTCGGTGACTTCGCCCTGCGCCAAGCGCGTCTCCAGCTGATCCAGACCCAGCTCGCGTGGGCCGATGCCATCCAGTGGCGACAAACGCCCCTGCAACACGTAATACACCCCGCGATAGCTGGTGGCGTGCTCAATCGCCAAACGATCGGCCGGTGACTCGATCACGCACAACATCTGCCGCTCGCGGCTGCTGCTGGCGCAGACCGGGCACAGCTCGGTTTCGCTGAAATCGCGGCATTGCTTGCAGTGGCCGATCTTCTCGATGGCCTCGGCCAGCACCTCCGACAAGCGCTGGCCACCGTCACGGGCGCGCTCCAGCACGTGGTAGGCCATGCGCTGCGCGGTCTTCTGGCCAACACCGGGCAGCACCCGGAAAGCTTCGATCAGTTGTTCCAGCAGCGGCAGGCTCATCGCAACGGTCTCATCACAGCAGCGTATCGCTAAAACAAACGCGCGAAGCCCGGAGGCTTCGCGGCGCGGGGGCATGCATGCGCCGGGCCAGCCGGCGCGGGCCACATCAGAACGGCAGCTTCATGCCCGGCGGCAGCTTCATGCCGGCCGTGGCCGAGCCCATGCGGCTCTGCGACTCGGCATCGATCTTGTTGGCGGCATCGTTGAACGCGGCGGCGATCAGGTCCTCAGCCATTTCCGGATCGCTCAGCACCGACGGGTCGATACGCACCTTGCGGCACTCCTTGGTACCACTCAGGGTCACGCTGACCATGCCGCCGCCAGCGCTGCCGGTGACTTCCAACTTGGCGATTTCTTCCTGGGCCTTCTGCAGGTTTTCCTGCATTTTCTGGGCCTGCTGCATCATTTGGGCGATATTGCCGCGCATGGTTTTTTACTCTTTGAAAGGACGGATGGAATCGGCCACGACCCGTGCACCCTGCTGTATCAGCTGCTGCACCTGGGGGTCGGCCATGAACACGGCTTCGGCCGCAGATTGTTGTTCACCGCGCTGGCGATCAGCGCGCTGATGCAAGGTCTCAGCCTGCGCATTGCCAGTTTCAATGATGATCTTAGGCGTGCTACCCAAGGCCTGCGACAGCGCCTGCGCCAAGGCATTCAAGGCGCGCTCAGACTGCAGGTACTCAAAGCCCGGCAACAAGGCCAGCCGCAGCACGCCATGCTGGAAGTTGACGAAGGCTGCATTGGCCGCCAGTTCGCGCGACGGCCCGCTCAGGCCGCTATCGTCGATCAGGTCCAGCCACTGCTCGGCCGTGTTCAAGGCACGACCGCTCTGTGCCGGTGCCGAGGCGGCCGCCGGTTCGATGGCGATACCGGTTGGGCGAACCGGCTCGGCCTGCTGAACCGGCTGCGGCGCAGCGACGGGCGCAGGCTTCGGCGCCTCAATCGATGCTGCAACAGGCACTTCAATGGATTCGGGCGCTTCGGGCATGGCCATCTCGGCCGCCATCGCCTCGTCACGCGCGTTCGCTTCCGCCGCCTCAACCGCCCATGGCGGCAGATCTTCGTCAGCAGTTGCTGGCTTGGCGGCTTGAGCTTGAGCTTGAGCTTGGGCCGAAGCTGCTACCGGTGCCTGCACGGGCTCGGGCTTGAACGCTGGCTCAGCGGCCGCAGGTGCAGATTCCGGCGCAGCCTGCTGCGCAGCAACCGCTGCCGGTGCGGACACAAGCTCGGGTTTGGGTTCTGACACAGGTGCAACCGGGGCGACCACAGCCGGTGCAACCTGCGCTTCAACCGGCTTGGCGGTTTGCGCCGACGCTGCGGCAGTTGCAGGTGCGGTTTGCGTGTTGCCGCCCACACCTGCGCCAGTCCCGGATGCGCTGCCTTCCGGCGTCGCCGGTACCGCGCCTGCCGGGCGGAATGCCAGCATGCGCAGCACGGTCATTTCAAAGCCAGCACGCGGGCTGGGTGCCAGATGCAGATCGCGACGACCGCCAAGCGCCATCTGATACCAGAGCTGCACCACTTCCGGCCGCAGGCGCTGGGCGAAGGCCACCGCGTCGACGCCTTCACCCGGCACCGAAGCGCCCGGCACCAGCTGCTGCACCTGGATGCGGTGCAGGCCTTCGGCCAGGGCATCCAGCACCCCGCTCCAGTCCGGCGAGAATTCGGCCAACCCAGCGACCACCTGCAACAAGCGCGCGCCTTCGCCATCGGCCAAGGCATCGAGCATCGCGCTGACTTGGGTGCGATCGACCGTGCCGAGCATGGTGCGCACCACGTCGTCGCGCAGCGCGCCGCCGGCATAGGCAATGGATTGGTCCAGCAGCGACAGGCCATCGCGCAGCGAGCCATCGGCCGCGCGTGCCAGCTGCACCAAAGCGCTGTCGTCGAACTCGATCTGCTCGGCAGTCATGATCCGCGACATCTGGCCGTGGATCTGCTCCTCGTCCAAGCGCTTCAGATTGAACTGCAGGCAGCGGCTGAGCACCGTGACCGGAAGCTTCTGCGGATCGGTGGTGGCCAGCAGGAACTTCACGTGCTCCGGTGGCTCTTCCAGCGTCTTCAGCAGCGCATTGAACGCCGCCTTGGAGAGCATGTGCACTTCGTCGATCAGGTAGACCTTGTACTGCCCACGCGAGGGCATGTACTGGGCGTTCTCGATCACCTCGCGCACATCGTCCACGCCGGTATTGGACGCGGCATCGATTTCCAGCAGGTCGATGTAGCGACCGGCATCGATGTCCAGGCAGGCCCGGCACTGACCGCAGGGGTCGGCGCTGGTGCCGTTCTCGCAGTTCAGCGATTTGGCAAAGATGCGGGCAATAGTGGTCTTGCCGACACCCCGGGTGCCGGTGAACAGAAAGGCGTGGTGGACGCGGCCACTGTCGAGCGCATTGGTAAGCGCGCGGACCACGTGTTCCTGGCCCACCAACTCGGCAAAACGCTTCGGACGCCACTTGCGGGCAAGGACGAGATAGGACATCAGGCAACCGTCTTCATCTGAAGCCCCATTGTGCCATGGCCAGCCTGTCCGCCAGCACCCTGTTCAGGGGGTGCTTGTCGGCGGGCTCAAGTCCCTATAGAATCCACGCCCCTGCCGAGGCATTAGTGCGGCAGGATCCGGAGAGGTGTCCGAGTGGTTGAAGGAGCACGCCTGGAAAGTGTGTAAGCGTCTAAACCGCGCTTCGGGGGTTCGAATCCCCCTCTCTCCGCCAGACTCTGCAAACCCCTGAGAAATCAGGGGTTTTGCTTTTCTGGGCCCAGCAAGGGGCAGGACACAAATCGGGACACATCCCGATGAGAGTTCCCCATCACTTGATCAAGACGCCAGCGGGCTTTTCGTTCCGTCAGCGCGTGCCAGTCGATCTCCAGCCCCTTCTGGGCTGCCGAATTCTCAAGCGAAGCCTTCAAACGCGCGAAATGCGTAGCGCCCAGGCTTGCGCCCTGGTCCTGGCCGCCCGCTATGCTGAAGTCTTCAGCGCCATCAGGAAGAACGGCATGGGCGAAAAGACGGCAGAGCAATGGCTCCAAGAGCTTCGGGGACGACAGCTCCATGACTACACCCTGGAACGAGACGCCAATGGCACCCTGCGTATCCAAGCGGAGCCAGGCGAAGACACCGAGGCTCTGACCCGCGCTATTGAGAGCATTGGCCGGGTCAACCCTGCGTTCTTCGGCGCGGCAGCCGCCCCAGCAGCTCCCTCCAAGCCCCAGCCCAGCAAGATCCTGTCGCTGGTGGAAGCGCGCGATCTTTGGCTCAAAGCCATTGCCCCAGACACCATCCCCAAGACCTACAGCATCAAGAAGTCGGCCATTGACGGGTTCGTGCGCGTCACTGGCCCTGACTATCCCTTGCCGAGCATCAACCGGATCGACCTGTCGAACTTCTATCAGTCGCTCGCCGACGCTGGCATCTCAACCCCGACCCGGGTGAACAAACAGTCCTACCTGGGCGGCTTCTTCGATTGGTTGATTGCCGCTGGCTATTACACGGACAGCAATCCGGCCCGAAGCCATGTCTCATACGGCAATAGCGCGAAGCGAAAGCGGCGGAAACTGGGCTTCAAGGCCTTCGACCTGAAACAGATCAGCCTCCTCTTTGCTCCCTCGGCCTTTGCCACCTTGTCACCTGCCGCGCGCTGGGCAGCCTTGTTGGGCCTGTATACCGGTGCCCGCGCCTCTGAAGTTGGGCAGCTACTGGTGAGCGATGTGCAAACGGAGGGAGGCGTGGCCTACATCCATATTAATGACGACGGCGAGCACCAGCGCCTCAAGAGCGAGGCCAGTATCCGGACTGTCCCGATCCACGCTGACCTGATGGCCCTGGGCTTCGGCGACTATGTTGCCAGCCTGCCCACCTCAAGCCGTCTCTTCCCTCAAGCGAAGGCCAATGCCATCAATGGCGCGGGGAACTGGATCTCCAAGGCCTTTACCCGCCAGCTCGCTGAGCACGGAAAGACCTGGCCCAAGGCCAAGCGCGGTTTCCATTCCCTGCGCAAGACGGTCATTCAGCAAATGCAGGGCTTCGGTGTCGCCTCAGAAATGCGCGCCCAGATCGTCGGCCATGAGCTTGATGATGAGCACCATCCCGTCTACAGCC
Source organism: Stenotrophomonas sp. STEN018 (assembly GCF_056760235.1). Classification (NCBI taxonomy): domain Bacteria; kingdom Pseudomonadati; phylum Pseudomonadota; class Gammaproteobacteria; order Lysobacterales; family Lysobacteraceae; genus Stenotrophomonas; species Stenotrophomonas sp. STEN018. The sequence goes on along the minus strand of NZ_JBRREK010000016.1, from coordinate 3,610 downwards.
GGGAATTCACCCCGGCAGAAAAGCTCAATGGGCTGATCACTCCTGAATTCAAAACAGCAGGGCTCTCATCCTTGAGCTTCAATCTTGAGCTCGCTGCACTGAAGGAGTTGCTGGGATAGAGAATCTCCGCGCCAGGAAAATTACATGGAACGTCTAGGAGTATCTCTAACGGGCCAACATTGGCACTGACAAACGCCGCAACTATTGCGATCAACGCAAATAGTGCTTTTATGAGAGCTCCCAAACGTTAGGAGCTCCATATGCCGTTAGAAAGAAAGCTGGCTATCGCTAGTAGAGTGCTATGCCCTTTGATTGCCCAAGACCGGACCCGAGACACTCAGGAGCGGATCGAGGACATCATCCATGCCCTCGAAATTGCTGACGAACTGATCAACCGATGCATGGCTCCAAAACCCCCGGCTGACGACCACACTCTAAAACCTGCCGTTAGGGTCAGAGAAGCTGTGGTAGAACGCGATCAGGTGCAGCTCAGCGACATGATCTCGGAGCGTCGAGGCGCGGTGTCCAAGCCCACTCGGGGACCTACCTACCACTGAGTTTTCGAAACGAGGTTGGCTAAAGCCCCGGTTCACCGGGGCCTTCGCTTGCGTGTCAATGCAACCGTGCTCCGGGCTCCTTGCTCTGCTTCATCGCAGGTAGGGCATCAGCTGAAGCGGACGCTGCAGGAGAGTCAGTGGGTGTCTCCTCCAACACCGGATATCTCCGAAGCAACACTTCGCTCCAATTCTCCAGCTGTGAGAGGGACTCATCTGTTCGCCGGTTGTAGTCTTCCTGAGCCTTCGGGCCTGTGGCTTCATGGGCGCGTTGATACTCCAGGCGCCCCAGTTCGAAAGTCCGAACCCGGCGCGCCCGACGCCGCGACCAGTCTGAGCGATTCAGGATCCCTGGACGTGGGTTTTGGCTTTCGAAGTTCTCCAAGGCAAATTCTGCTTGGGCCAATACGTGCTCGGCACGGTCTTCAGCTTTCAGCCTACGCTTAAAGCGTAAAGCGTCCCGTTTCAACTTCTTCAGTCTTACCAGCAGTTCTTCCAAGTCGCCACGGAGCTTGGGCGCTGCGAGATGAGCGGATATCAAGGCGGCACTGTTGCGCAGCAACCTGCGCGTGAATTTGAGCCTATCTCGCAGCGCCTCAATCCACGCCTCGGCCCATATTTCTAACACGGCCTTCAACGCCTGCTTGGATGCGGTGGCCTTCGGCTGCCGCGCCCCTTCATCTGCGGCGATCCCAACCGGCGAGTTTTCACCCATCGTCACATTGACCAGAGAAGTCACCCCACCAGCAGACAGCATCGGTTGGATGGCTGGATCCGAAGGAGCCGCGCGCAGGCCGACCGATAAGGTCTGATCGGATGCGGGTTCCATCAATCTGCCCTGATCTGCTAGGTCAGCGACGGCGCGATCCCAAGCGGCGCTATTGGCTTGGTCGATCCTGTCATTGCGCTGCTTCAAATCCGTATCCATACCTCTGCGGTGCAAGGCAGTCGCGTCTCTGCCCATATGAAGTCCTGGAGCTCGGGAAAGCTCCGCCGCTGTCAGCTCGTCTCCCTGCTCTGCGGCATCAGCCGCTTGGTCCTTAAGGCTACGGTGATCGACACGGGCCGAGACACCGGCTACGGCCAGGTGAGCATTGATGGCTTCCCCTACCATCTGGCGAATCCATTCCACTTCGCCTCGCCCTGAAGGACCACCATCCAGCTCCCTGGTCTTGTCCTTCAGGCCCTCTGCGTCCACCCGCCGAGTCGTCGCTAGGATGTGGACGTGATAGTTGAGGCCATCTGCCGTTTGCGGCTCATGGATACTTGCCTGGACTGCGAACCTATAACGCTGGACCAGACAGCGCGATATCTCGGCTGCCAAGTCTGAACGCTGCTCATTGCTCAGTTCGTGTGGCAGCGCAACTTCGAACTCCCTGGCGACCGTGGCGTCTTTTCGGCGCTCTGAGGCCTCAGCTGCAGGCCAGAGCTGTCGAGGATCGAAAGCCCAGTCCGGCGCTTCATCTGGCGCCAGACATCGGGTTTCGACAACGCCCCCTCGCCTACGGTAGTCGTGCCGGAGACCGGTGCGGTCATCGATGATGAGCAGGCCTGCGCGGTAGGCTGCTGCAGCGGTGGATGCGTGCCCCTGGGCACGGCTAAAGGTCTTTACTCTGGTGTGATAAATGGCCATTGATGCTCCTTGTTCTGGCCCCCGCACTTGCCTTTATGCCTACGATTTAGGCTTTGGCAAGCGCTTTTTTAGGGGGTCAAGGGGCACAGCCTCTTGCGCACGCATTGCCCGAAGGGCAATGCCTAAGTGCGCTCTTGCCTTTGACGAGGGACACAGCTGGACACAACAGAAAATTAGCCTCTACGCAAAAGATCAAAACTAAAGTGCCGTAGAATCAATAGATACAATCCCAAACCAACAAATCAAGGAAGAATGAATGAAAAGAAAGACTCCTGCGCAACAACTCCTGCATAAAATTAGACCCCACCATGGTCAGCGACCAATAAGAAGATCAGCCATTGACTGCCTCACAGCTTTCAACGAACACTTGAAATGGCTTAAAGATCGACACCTTAAAAAATCGTGGTCCGATGAATACATAATCTCAGTAGCCTTCCGAAAATCAAGAAAACTGGAAAGCGCGGCCGAGGAGATGGCTTACTGCCGGGTTCACCTCAAACTGGCGGTCGATTTCTTTCAGGCGATGTATGATGAGATAAATTCAAATAAGAACAAACCAGCGCCGAACAGTCTAAAGAAATACTCCGAACTCATAACTGATTTCATTTTCGACCTTATGCCCATTGCAACCTATCTGGAGCAAAAAAAGATCCAAATTACGAATTCCTCAGAGGGGGCAAGTTTTATGGCGTCGAATCCTTCCAGATCTTCAATCTAAGCGTGGATTTATCCGCCAATTCCAAGTTAAGTGAAAATCAACCTAGACTTGACCACAAAACGTCTCAGATAGCTTCGGTGTTTCTGCTTCGACAAGCTCTAGAAGCCAAGTTTGAAAGAATTGTCGCCGTAAGCTTACAAGATAGGAACGGTGATACACCGAGACTTAAGCACAATTTCCACTACGACTTCGTAAAGTCGAAAATTCATCTTTACGAGTTCAACAATACTAATTTCACTTCATTAAAGACGATTTACGAATGGTGCAGCACGGTTGTACATAGACCATATCAACCACTTGCATGGCAGATCAGCTATGCTCACCATATATGTGGGCCTCTATGGCACTCGGGACCGCTTAACAGACACGGCGGCTATTCAGTCTACGGTGGAGTCCGGATCCTGAACGTTGATAACCTACGATCAGAATTTATCAACCACTTCAATTCATCGTACGATCATGGCATCTGGTGCGTCGAGAATTATGCACCCGAGGCTGTCACGGATTTCTACAACTAACCGTTCAGATAGCGGATTCATCAAAAATCCAGATAGCCCCGCCTCACTGCGGTGAACTCTTTATCCAAAACACTAAGGAAGGTCTGAACAATCAGCTCATACCCTTTGTTATGCAGCGATTGAACTAGCGCAGTCGGCAGCCTGCATCAAATCGGTAACTTTCATGCCTAACTTCGCACAGCAGGAC
>NZ_JBRREK010000015.1:0-86322 GCF_056760235.1 Stenotrophomonas sp. STEN018 | reverse complement strand
GAGCCATGCTCGGCTGAGGCTCTGCCGGTGATGCCCCTGCCGAGCATGGCTCGGCACTACAGGTGAAGCTTCTGCCGAGCATGGCTCGGCACTACAGGTGAAGCTTCTGCCGAGCATGGCTCGGCACTACATATCTGCGGCTTTATTTGCCGCGCTCCAGCACCAGCAGTGGGTCAATGCGGGTGTCGAACCAGTTCATGCCCCAGTGCAGGTGCGGGCCGGTCGCGCGGCCGGTTGCGCCAACTGCGGCGATGTTCTGTCCTTGCTCGATCCGGTCGCCGACCTTCACATCGATCCGTGACAGGTGCAGGAAGTTGGAACTGATGCCGAAGCCATGGTCCAGCACCAGGGTGTCGCCCGTCAGGTACAGATCCGGGCCTGCAAACGTCACGATACCCGCAGCCGGGGCCTTCACCGGCGTACCGGTAGGCACGGCGATATCCATGCCGGAATGACCGCTGCCAGGTTGTCCGTTGTAGACACGGGCATTGCCGAAGCGGCCGCTGATGCGGCCCTGCACCGGCCAGATGAAGGTCTGGGTGAAGTCGGTGCGGTTGTCGTCGCGCTTGCGTGATTCGGTCACTTGCGCCTGTTCACGGGCAATCCGCTCGGCGATTGCCGGCGGCGGATTCACCGTCTTTGGCGGCACGCCATTGACCCGCTCTACCGGCCAGTCGCGCGCAGTCACTGCAATCGAAACGACCTCGCTACCGCCGTCCGGGCGTTGCACCTGTACCTGCAGCGGGCCTTTCTCGTCGCGTCCGATGCCGAATACCACACTGCCATAGCTGCTGACTCGCAGCTCGCGGCCCGCATAACGGACGCTACTGCCGGCCGGCACCTTGCCGATCACCATCGCGCCCTGCGAGGCGCTGGCCGGGAACACGACGCGGTTGTCGAGCAGGTTGCCGATGCCATCCTGGGCCTGCGCGGGCAGGGCGGTAAGCAGGGGCGCTGCCAGCAGCAGCGCGCCCATCATCAGGACCGAACGCATCAACGGTCGTAGGTCATGCGCTGGCCGGCCGGTGCGCCCACCAGCTTGCTGCCGTCCCATACCTGCTGGCCATTGACCCAGGTGGAAGCGATGCGCGAACGGAAGGTGGTGCCTTCAAATGGCGACCAGCCGCACTTGGACAGCACGTCCTCGCGCTTGACCGTGAACGGCACGTCCTCGACCAGTACCAGGTCGGCGAAGTAACCCTCACGCAGGAAGCCGCGCTCTTCGACGTCAAACAGCTGCGCCGGCGCATGGGCGAACTTCTGTACCACTTGTTCGCGGGTCAGTTTGCCTTCGTGCACGCGCTCCAGCGCGGCGACCAGCGCGTACTGCACCAGCGGCAGGCCGGATGGGGCCTGTGCGTAGGGCTTCTGCTTCTCTTCCCAGGTGTGCGGGGCGTGGTCGGTGGCCAACACGTCGAGCACGTCGTCAGCCAGTGCGGCGGTGATCGCCTCACGGTCGGCCACTTCCTTGATCGCCGGGTTGCACTTGATCAGGTTGCCCTTGGTTGCATAGTCCGGGCGCGCGAAATGCAGGAAATGCACGCAGGTTTCGGCGGTGATCTGCTTGCGGCTGCCGTCGGCGCGGATCAGTGGACCCTTCTCGAACAGGGCCAGCTCGTCGGCGGTGGAGATGTGCAGCACATGCAGGCGGGTGCCGTGCTTGCGCGCCAGCGACATTGCCAGCCGGGTGGACTTGATACAGGCCTCGCGCGAGCGGATGTCCGGGTGCATGTCCGGGGTCAGCGCGTCGCCGTACTTTTCCTGGAACGCCTTCATGTTGGCGTCGATCATCGGCGTGTCTTCACAGTGCGTGATGATCGGGGTCGGGCATTCGCGGAAGATCGCGTCCAGGGTTTCCGGGTTGTCGACCAGCATGTTGCCGGTGGAGGCGCCCATGAACACCTTCACGCCCGGCGCCTTCTTCGGGTCGAGTACGCGGATCGCTTCCAGGTTGTCGTTGCTGGCGCCGTGGTAGAAGCCGTAATTGGCCCACGCGCGGCCCTTGGCCAGTTCGTACTTGGCTTCGAGGATGGTCGAATCCAGGGTCGGCGGGTTGGTGTTGGGCATGTCCATGAAGCTGGTCAGGCCGCCGGCAACCGCGGCTGCCGACTCGCTGGCGATATCGCCCTTGTGGGTCAGGCCGGGTTCGCGGAAGTGGACCTGGTCATCGATCATCCCGGGCAGCAGCCAGCGCCCGCCCGCGTCCACCACCTGCTCGCCATCGCGCGGAGTCAGGCCGCTGCCGATCTGCGCGATACGGTCGTTCTCGATGCGCAGGTCGCCGTCGAAGGTACGGCCTTCGTTGACCATGCGGGCATTGCGGATAAGCGTGGAGGACATGTCAGTGTTTTCCTGTGCAGCGGCAAGAGGGGGAATCGGCGCGCTCCGGGACCGGATCCAGTCCGCCCGGATGGAACGGATGGCAGCGCCCCAGCCGGCGCAGGGTAAGCCAACACCCCCGTAGCGGACCGTGTATACGGATCGCGTCCATGGAGTATTCCGAGCAGCTGGGATAGAAACGACAGCGCGGCCCAAGCAGGGGGCTGATGAAGCGCTTGTAGGAGCGCAGTACGGCAATGAGGAGTCGGCCGATCACGGTTAAATGATAAGCCACTTGGCAAGCGAGCAGTATTTGTCGCAGGATGCGGGATGGCGCCGGTAAACACTACGTGCTTTCCGCTGCCAGCCAGGGGCGATGGCGCGCCTGGTTACGTTCCGAACTGCGCGAAACGGTCCGGTGACGCCACCGGACCTGTACTGCACGGGTCGGGCATCCGTTCACATACGGTGCCCGGCGCGGTTGCTGCTGCTGGTCGGGTAGGCTATAAAGGCCCGCTTTCCCGGGCCCCGGGGGAAACAAGGAAGAGCGTTTCGTGGCTGCTAAAAAACCTGCAAAAAAGGCCGTCAAGGTCGCCAAGAAAACCGCCAAACCTGTAGTCAAGAAGGCGGCGTCCAAGCCGGTTGCAAGCAAGCCGGTCGCAAAGGTTGCCAAGCCGGCAGCGAAGAAAGCGCCCGCCACCAAGGCGGTCGCCAAGAAAACGCCGGTCAAGCAAGCAGCTCCTGCCAGCAAGCCCGTCGCCAAGAAGGCTGCGGTTAAGACGGCAGTCGCTAAAAAGGCGGCCCCTGCCAAGAAGGCAGCGGTCAAAAAGGTGACCACGCCGGTTGCCGCGCCAGTTGCCAAGAAAGCAGCTGCGCCGGTTGCCAAGGCCACCAAGCCCGTTGCCAAACCCGTAGTTAAAAAAGTGGCCGAACCAGTGGCCACCAAGACGCTCAAGACTCCTGTCAAACCCGTGGTCAAGTCCGTACCGAAGCCAGCTGCAAAGCCGGCGGCGGCCAAGTCTGTCCCGGTCGAAGTCGCCAAGACGGCCCCAGCTCCGGCACCTGCGCCGGTCGCTGCCAAGCCGGCTCCAGCGGCCAAGACCCCGCAATCCAAGAATCCCGTGCCTGTTTCGAAATCCAACGTCAAAACTCCCGTCAAATCCACCGCTCCTGTTGCCGTCCGTCCGGTCGGCAAGGTTGCAGTCGCTGTCACCGCGCGTTCGACCGCTCCGGCGCCGCGCAGCAAGTACAAGGTTGTCGAATACAACATCGACGAGACCACTGGCCGTCCGATCCTGCCGGCTGGCTATAAGCCGTCCGCAGATGAGGAGTACATGAGCACGCTGCAGCAGGAGTACTTCCGCCAGCGCCTGTTGAACTGGCGTGCGGACCTGGTCGAGGAGTCGAAGCAGACCATCGAGAACCTGCGCGAGGAAGTGCGTGACATCGGCGATGAAGCCGAGCGTGCAACCCGTGAAACGGAAAACTCGCTGGAACTGCGTACCCGCGACCGCTACCGCAAGCTGATCGGCAAGATCGACAGCACGCTGAAGCGTCTGGAAGCTGGTGATTACGGTTTCTGCGTCGACACTGGCGAAGACATCGGTCTGGATCGCCTAGAAGCCCGTCTCACCGCCGAACGCACGATTGATGCGCAGGAGCGTTGGGAGCACCTGCAGAAGCAGCAGGGCGACTGAGTCCGGTTACATTGGTTGAACAAAAACCCCGCTTCGGCGGGGTTTTTTTTGGATGTGGGTCATCTGGCCCGCAGAACACCGGTTGGCGGCCAAGGCTTGGGTGCGCGCATGCTGCTCCGATGAGATTACGCCCGCTTCGTGCCACGCAGGCCATCGTCAAGGCAGGTCTCGATCTTTGCAGGTATCGACTTGAACTGACGCGTGTCAGCTGCGGCCGCAGGCCTGCCTTGGCCGCCCAACTGGTGCTCTATGATCAGCCCCCCCAGGCGCCAAATAGGCGGCCAGAACGCCGTTCGGAGAGGCTATGATGCAGCCAAACCTAGCCAGGGCAAGGGTAGATGACAGCGCAGCCAGCCGAGCATTTGCAATCTCCTGGCGCGGGCCAGGTCGCTTCCGGTGGCAGTGCACTCAGCCTTCTTGGCCGGCATCAGCGTCTGCTCCTCTACATTGGTGGTCTGGTGACATCATTGGTGTTGATTGCGGCCACCGTCGTGCTGGTGCAATCCCAGGTGAAAGACTATGTCGCCAGTCGCTACACCGAACACGTATTGCGCAGGACCACCCTGAGGGCGATGTTTGCTGTGCGTGAAGGTGCGCTTCGTATCGGCGTGCGGCAGGAAGAGTATGTCTGGTTGATGCGACAGGTGCCTGATCCGTTGTTGATGAAGCGTTTTGCTGATGCCAATGGGCGAATGATTCTGCAACGGAATAGCAGTTTCCCCCCTGCGCTTGTCATTGGAGACGTGTCGCAGGACTACCCGGCTGAACGCTTCGGTGCCTATCTGCGGATGGCGGACGATGTCAGCTACCAGTCAGGTGCGTATTCCCAGGAGCTGGTGGCGGCAGGTTATCTATTTAGCCCGGATATGCGTTTTGTCATGCTGGGTCCACTGCCCAGCAATGCGGCTGCCCAGCAGATGATGCATACCAGCGCTGCCAGTCTGCTCCAGCGTATAGGGCCGAACTTGGGAGATCTGAATTCACCGGCGATACGCGCCCGTCTGCTCGATACAAAGGTTCCGTGGTGGTTGCCGCCTGAGCAGGATCCACTGAGTGGTGTCTCCTCCATACGCCTGGTGCAGGGCGCGGCAGCTGAAGGAAAGCTGTTCGCGATCTTTGTGGCGTCCTATCCGACCCAGATGCTGGCATCACTGCTGGTAAGCACGGATCCCCATGAGGCATCTCTCATCGTAAGCCCGCAGAACAGGGTTCTGGTGGGATCTGCAGCAAAGGAGACCATGGCCGACGTCCTGCGTCTTTCCACTGATGTGCCACAGGAGGCATTGCAAAGGCTGAGCTATCGCGATGGCTACTTCATAGTCAGCGATGAGATTTCCAGTTCTGGTTGGAAGTTGTTGCATGCATTTTCCTGGCGCACAGTGCTGGCTGCGCTGTGGCCTCGACTGGTCAGTTACATTGGTGCGGTGCTGTTGATGATCGCCTTTGTCTGGGGGGTACTGCTGCTGATCGACCGGAAAGTCTTCAAGCCCGGCTTCGCTCGTTCGCAACGAATCATCGAGAGTGAAGACCTGAATCGAACGATTGTGACCACTGCTCCGTTCGGCTTGGCATTGCTGTCTGTCTCCAGCGGTCAAGTCCTGCTGCAAAACGCCACGATGCTCGATTACGCCAGCGAGGCCCGACGGGGCGATCCGCCCCTGCATACGCGTTTTCTTGCTCTTTTCAGCAATGGCGGCGCTGGCAGCCAGGGCGAACGTGAGTTCGAGCTGATGTTGGAAGATGGGTCCAGTTGCGATCTATTGGTCAGTAGTGTGCGGACCAAATATTTGGGCTCGGATGTCCTTCTGTGCAATTTCAAGGACATTACCCTCCGCAAGAAGACCCAGCATGAGCTGGAGCAAGCGCGTCAATCAGCCGAGGATGCCAGTCATGCGAAATCGGCGTTTCTGGCCACCATGAGCCATGAGATACGGACGCCGCTCAATACCATTCTGGGAAATATCGAGTTGCTGGAGCGCACGCCGCTCTCCGATGAACAGCTCCTGCAGTTGCGTACTGTGGCGTCTTCATCGTCGGCCTTGCTGAGTGTCATCAATGACATCCTCGATTTTTCGAAGGTCGAGTCCGGGCAGATGAGCATCGAGGCCATCAGCTTCGATTTGAAATTGCTTGCACAGCAGACGGTGGAGTTCTTTCTGCCGGTGGCGCGAGCAAAGGGGCTGCAACTGGAATTGAGCGTTGATGAGTCACTCGCAGCGGCATACATCGGCGACCCCACGCGTGTGCGCCAGATCGTCTACAACTTGATCAGCAACGCCATCAAGTTTACGGATCACGGTGACGTATTGCTGGAGATCTATCCGCGGGATGAACATCGAGGTGATTCGGACGTTGTCATAGGTGTCAGCGATACCGGCATAGGGATCACTCCGGAACAGCAGAAGTCGCTGTTTCAGACCTTCAGGCAAGCAGATTCGACCATCACCCGCCGCTATGGTGGCAGCGGTCTGGGCTTGGCACTGTGCCGTCGCCTGGCCGAGCTGATGAGTGGGACCATCAGCGTGCATAGCAAGGCCGGCGTCGGTAGTACTTTCATGGTTTTCTTGCCCTTGCCAGTGAGTGATGAAGCTCCTGCGCAGATCGAGGCTGCAGCCCCAGCCAAAGCATTTGATGGCACAGCATCATCGGGCTTGCGAGTGTTGGTGGTAGATGATCACCCAGCCAACCGTCAGCTGATACGTCTCCAGTTGCAAACGTTGGGCCATGCGTCGGATCAGGCAGAGGATGGCCATGAGGCGATTACCCTGTTTGCTGAAAAGGCGTACGACCTGTTGATGACGGATCTCAATATGCCGGGAATGGATGGCTATACACTGGCGCGACGATTGAGAGAGCAGGGTGTTGGCATCCCGATAATCGCCATCACCGCGTATGCCTCCGAGCGGGATCGCCAGCGTTGCACGGACATCGGCATCGATGAAGTCGTGACCAAACCCATTTTGCTGGGCGCGCTCGACAAGGTGATTCGGCGGCGGCTGAGTACGAAACAATCGCCGGTCAAGCACGGGAAGGAACGGAGCCTGATGGAGGGGCCATTGCCGATGGAGGTGCATCAGGCACTGCTTGGCGCATTGGGCGAATCGCTGCGCAAACTGCATGATGAATTGGCCGCTTTCATTGCCGGCGTGGCTATAACCAATGCCGGCCGGGAGCGAATAGGAGCAGAGTTGCATTCCATCCGGGGGGCGTTTGCGATGATTCATGCGATTGAAATCGCTGATGCATGCGGGCGTCTTGAGCAGCTTCTTCGTGAAGGGGATTTCAGTTCGCTCGCCGCCGGTATCGATGAACTTGATGTCAGTTCCCGTATGGTGCTCAAACTGCGCTCACCCTGATTGCGTCACATCTATTGGACTTGGACGGACAGGTGACGGACAAGTACGCGTCACGTCAGCGCTTCACTGTCATGCTGGGACGGCTGTTCCCCTGTATGGGCATTGATGCCGACTACTTGATGGAGAGCAGGTTGCCTGTGCTTGCGGAGTTGGAGGCGCAGGGTGCACCTTGTGATGTCAAATTACGGGAAAGATCTGGTGCCGGGTGCCGGGTGCCGGGTGCCGTCGGTGCTTCGTCATCCATTCGTTCCTGGATCGATAGCATCCGCTCATGCTCAGGGCTGCAGGTAGGTCAATCTCTGTTGCCTGCGAACACCCGTGTCGCTTGACCGTAACTATCCTCCAGCGATTTGCGGGGAACCTATGTGGACCAGGCCCGGCCTTGGACGCGACGCTGTCGCATCAAGGTGGCGCCAGCGCGCGCCCCAATCGCTGAAGATAGTCCTCGAAGTACCTGTCCAGATCGATCTTGTCAGGATGGCGTAGCCACAGCAGCTGCAGACCATCCATCATGGAAATCAGTTCGGCGGCGATCTGGTCTGGATCGATCATGGAATGTATTTCGCCCGATTCCTGACCATGGCGCAGGCTGAGCGCGATGTACTGCAGCATCTGCGCCGAGCGCACGTGGAACCAGTCTTTGGCGGGGTGATCCTCGCTCAGGCTTTCGGCGTTGAGCAAAGAGAAAGCCTTGATCACGCCCGGGATGTCGGCGTTGGCACGATTGACCAGACGCAACTGGTCAATAACATCCGACCAGGGGAGCGGTGGACCGGCTGCTGCATCTTCGAGCATGTAGTTCTGCGGATAGTCGGGTAGGCGCGGGCTGCGTTGATCGCGGACTTCCAGTACCGCCAGCAACATGTCGGTCTTGCTGGGGAAGTAATGCAGCAGGCCAGGCAGGGTGAGGCCGACGTCGGTTGCAACCTCGGCGATGGAGGCATTGCTGTAGCCATCACGCGCGAACACGCGCATTGCTGCATCGAGAATCTGCTGCCGGCGCTGGTCGCCCTTGGGTGAGCGTCGGCGAGTACGGGTGACTGGCGTTGTCTGCGTGGAGGTGGGCAAAGCGCGATCCCTACTCGGGGTAGGTGCGCAGTGTATCCGCGTCTGCCACCCGCGCTATTTGTTTTGAAACTGTACCCGCGTCACAGTTTTTGACAAACCTACTGGCAGGTAGGTTTACTGCCGCGGCGTCGGCGCAACGGCAACTAGTCGTATCGCTACAACAACATCCCGGAGGGGGATTGCACGCAGCTGGACCGCGCCGCCGCACTGATTGCGGCAGTTGTGCAGCGACCAACCCCGCCTGATGAAGACCGTGCCGGAAAGGCCGACGTTGGAGTGCCTGGGCTGGATCAACGCGTCCGCCCGGCGCATGCCGAGTTGCTGTGTTTGCGCGGGCGGTCGACGTTGTGGCGCTGGCTGCTCTTCATCAATCTGGAGAGAAAAGTAATGAACACGTTCTGTTGTAACGGGAGGGCCATCATCTTCAGCAGGATGACGATGGCCATCTGCCTGGGCCTCGCCGCGTCGATGGCTTATGCGCAACCCGATGCCGCATCTGCTGCACCGCTGACAGGCGAGACGACGGCCTCTGAGCCGCAGGCCGAGTCCTCGACTGCACTGGCGTCGAGCCGGGCTTCGACGCCGAGCTGCCATGACTACGATGCTTTCGTCAGTCGCGGTTCCGAAGCGCCCATTATTACCACCTGCGAAACGCTGTCGCCGGAACTGTTTGGACTGAGGCCGAAGCTCTACGACAACGGCTGGATGTTCATGGGTTACTACAGCGCCACCGAAACCTACGATGTTCGCGGCCACGAGGCCCGGCCTCAGGCCTACAACGGGCAGCGGCCAAGCTTCAGCAGCACGCTGTCCACCATCACCACCTATGATCTGTCGCGGCTGGGCTGGTGGGGCAAAAGATCGCAGCTCACCTTTGAGGCCAATAGCTGGCGCACCGTGTATCGCGATGCTGGTTTGAACGACGATGCCGCAGTGGCCCAGCTATCGGTGCAACAGGAGTTCGCGGACGGCCGGGTGCGCCTCCAATACGGTTACTACGCCATGTTGGGCCAGTTCATCGGCTTGTTTCTTGGTGCGAGCACGGCATCCTCTGCGCTCGGCCCCAACAGCGTCCTTCCGAACCTTGCCGGTATGGCGGGCTTCAAGCCGGTACCCGGCATGGATATCCGTCTGTACTCGAAGAACGGCCGCTTCTATGACCACTTCGGCGTTGCGCGTTCACAGAGCCCGGATGGGTTCCTGGTCGACAGCAAAGCAAACCCGACAGGCTTGAAGTGGAGTGTGGCCAATACCAAGCCGATCTACGTCAATGAAATTGGCTATCGGGTTGCCTCCAGCGCTGATAGTCGCATGACCTGGATACGCCAGGGCACGATCTACAACCGCACGCTTTACACCGACTATCGTAACCCGGACCGCAAGGGAACCAACCGAGCCTTCTACCTGGTCGCTGACCACCAGCTCACCCAGCCTGATATATCCGCGCCTTACCGCGGTTGGTATCTGAATCTGAAAGCCAACTACGCAGCACCCGAGCACAATATCTACAGTTCTGATTACGCGGTGACACTTTACAGCTTGGCGCCGTTCGCAACGCGCCCGGGTGACATGGTGTCGTTGGGCTATTCCCGTACCGAGGTAAGCAAGGACGCGCAGCACTACCTGCGTTCACTGGGCCTGGATCCGGTGCGCTTCAGTTCCTCTGCATCCGCCTCGTATGCCCTGCGTGCGTTCCGCGGCATCTACTGGGTAAACACCTTGAGCTATACGCGTAACCCGGTAATCAGCACGCCGCATCCGGATGCTGTGAATCTGCAGAGTCAGTTGACGTTCTCGTTCTGAGTTTTCCCCATCCACATCCGGTGGTTGGACTTTCGTATTGCAGCTAGGCAGGCGGCGCAGGGATGCGGACGCGTTGACGGTGGCGTGTTGCCTGCTGTTTTACCGAGACGACGATTGCGCGCTGCCTGGATGCGGGCGCGCCACTTCCAGACATGCAGCGGCCAGCGCTACCACGCTGGCGCAAACCGGAGTACGCAAGATGGCAATGATGCAGAAAGAGCTGGGGCTCAAGCCCTTGTTGATCAGTGTGGCGGTAAACGTGCTGGTGATGAACCTTGCCCAGGCCAAAGAGCTCCCGCAATTGGGCAAGGCGCCGCTTGCGCAGGTGGTGGCGGCAATGACCTTGCAGGAGAAGGTCGAACTGGTCACAGGTCAGGGTATGAACTATGCCGGCCTGCCTGACGATATGCAGGCGCCGGTAGTTGGCGCCATCGAAGACAAAGTCGCAGGTGCCGCGGGTGCGACCGTGGCGGTGCCACGGCTGGGCATTCCCTCGCTGGTGCTGGCCGATGGTCCGGCCGGCGTGCGCATAGAACCGACCCGCAAGGATGTGCCTGGAAAGACCTTCCATGCCACTGCTTTTCCGATCGGCAGTGCCCTGGCCAGTTCCTGGGACCCGGTACTTGTACGCCAGGTAGGCGCGGCCATTGGCGCTGAAGCCGCTGCGTACGGTATCGATGTAATGCTGACGCCAGCGCAGAACATCCATCGTTACCCCTTGGGTGGACGCAACTTCGAGTACTACTCGGAAGATCCGGTAGTCAGCGGCGAGACCGCCGCAGCCTTGGTGAAAGGGCTGCAGGATCGTGGTGTGGGCGCATCGGTGAAGCACTTCGCTGTCAACAATCACGAGTGGAACCGCAATACCATCAACGCAAAGGTGGATGAGCGCACGTTGCGCGAGATCTACCTGAAAGGTTTCGAGATCTCCACGCGCAAAGGCCAGCCTTGGACGGTGATGTCCAGCTACAACAAGCTCAATGGCACCTATACCTCGGAGAGCCCATGGTTGCTGACCGATGTGCTGCGCGCGCAGTGGGGTTATCAGGGCGTGGTGATGACCGACTGGTTTGGCGGGCAGGACGCGGTTGCGCAGATGCGGGCGGGCAATGAACTGTTGATGCCAGGCACCGGCAAGCAGCGCAAGGCGATCCTGGCGGCAGTGGGCGACGGCACGTTGGATGAAGCGGTGCTTGATCGCAACGTTACCCGGGTGCTGGAACTGGTGCTGCGCAGCCGTGCTTTCAAACAGTTGCCGCATTCGGATCAACCAGATCTGCGGGCAAATGCGGGGATTTCACGCAGCTCGGCCACGCAAAGCATGGTGCTGCTGAAAAATAAGGACACAACCTTGCCGCTGCGTGCTGCGGCGCGAGTGGCGTTGCTGGGCCACGGCAGCTATGAGGTGATACTAGGCGGCACCGGCAGTGGTGACGTCAACGAGGCCTATGCCATTGCGCTGCCGCGCGGTTTGGAAAATGCAGGTTTCAGCAATGCGAGCGGGCTCGAGCAGGCCTATACGAGCTACATCAGTGAAGAGGTTGCCAAGCTACCGAAGACGGAGTGGTATTTGAGCAAGCCACGTATTGCCGAGCGTGTGATAAGCGATGCGGAACTGCAGGAATTGGCACAGCAGCAGGATGTGGCGGTAGTCACCATCGGCCGCATCTCGGGTGAATTCGTCGACCGCAAGGCCGAGGGGGATTTCGCCTTGACCGCCGCCGAGCACGCCTTGCTGGAGCGTACTGCCAATGCCTTTCACGCCCAGGGCAAGAAGCTGGTGGTGGTGCTCAATATCGGCGGTGTGATCGAAACGGCCAGTTGGAGCCGGTTTGCCGATGCCATCCTGCTGGCGTGGCAACCGGGCCAGGAGGCTGGCAACGCCATAGCCGATGTGTTGTCTGGCGCGGTCAATCCTTCCGGCAAGCTGGCCGATACGTTCGCCGTACGTTTGAGCGATTACCCGGCAAGCAACGGCTTCCCCGGCAAGGAATTGCTGGGGCCGGATCCAAATGCGAAATCGCTGTTCGGGCAGGTTGCCCGCGCCGCCGAAGTGGAATACACCGATGGCATCTGGGTCGGCTACCGCCACTTCGATACGCACAAAGTGGAGGTTGCCTATCCATTTGGCTTCGGCCTTTCCTACACCACATTCGGTTATAGCGATCTGCAAGTGGATGCCAGCAAGCCTGGTCTGGTGCGGGCCAGCGTCAAGATCACCAACACTGGCAAGGTTGCCGGGCGCGAAATAGCGCAGGTCTATGTGAGTGCACCGCAAGGTGCACTGGAAAAGCCTTCGCAGGAACTGCGCGCGTTCGGCAAAACCGGCGATCTGCAGCCCGGGCAATCGCAGGTGCTGCAGTTCGAGATCGACGGCAAGGACCTGGCCTCGTTCGATGCGGGTCGGGGCCGCTGGGTAGCCGATGCGGGCACCTACAGTCTGCGTGTCGGCGCTTCTTCGCGTGATATCCGCGCGCAGCAGGCGTTCGAGAAGCAACAGGAAAGTGAGTACTCGCCTTGATGTTGCGCGCTGCTTGAGGCGCGAGAACCGGGGCAGGTGCAATGCTTGTCCCTGTTTTGATCTGCGTGAAGTTGCCGCAGATTGTCCTGACGCGCAGTTGCGGATTTTTCATGCGGTGAATTCGCTCAGGGCTGCGCATCGCGCGAGCACCGATTGCCACTGCAGTCGATAGTCTGGGTAGGCGCGCCACGGCGCGCACCGGTTAGGTGGTCGCACGGGAATGCGAACCTCTCCGTATAGCTCCCGATGTGTGCAACTGGGCATGCCTGCTGCGAAAAGCGTTGGCTCGGCCAATGCTGGCGAGCCTGAGGTAAGCGCCCATGCCTGCGTCTGAAGATATGGGTGTATGGGGCGGAAGGCAGGCTTGTGCCGGCCAGCTTGGTTATCAATTGGGGGCTCGGAAGGGAACAGTGCTGTGAAAACAGTTGGTTCGCCATGCGCGATGGCTAACCGGCTCACTACCTTGAGCCAGGCGTGCAAGTCAGTGGCACCGTCACGCGTGCCGACGCGATGCATCGACCTGACAGGACTCGCGGCGGTCGGCGAGACGCCCACGATTCCTGTTGCAGCAACGTAGGCGCTCGTCGGCGGACCCAGCCGCAGGTGCCTGCGGTTTTACCGAGGTGGCAATAGCGCGTTGCCGGGAGGGGGCGCGTCACTTTCATGACTATATCGCCTTGCTCTACAGCAGGCCGCAACGTGGAGTTTCCGCATGGCAACAACGAAAAAAAGAATGCTGGGCCCGGCGCCGACCTTGCTCGGTCTGGCCGTCAGCCTGTCCCTGGTTGTGCACGTGCAAGCCAAAGAGCTGCCCCAACTTGGGCAGGCTCCCTTGGCGCAGGTGGTGGCCGCGCTGACGTTGGAGGAGAAAGTTGAGTTGCTCACTGGCCAAGGCATGGTGATGCCAGGGTTGCCTGATACATGGCAGCCGCCGGCAGTGGGCTCAATCGAGGACAAGGTGCCCGGCGCGGCTGGCGCTACCGTGGCGGTGCCGCGTCTTGGCATCCCGTCGGTGGTAATGGCTGATGGACCCGCCGGTGTGCGCATAGCACCTACGCGCAAGGATGCACCGGGTAAAACGTTCTACGCCACCGCCTTTCCGATCGGGACTGCCCTGGCCAGCAGTTGGGACATGCCGCTTGTACGTGAAGTGGGCTCGGCCATTGCCGATGAAGCGGCGGCATACGATATCGACGTAATGCTTACCCCGGCACTGAATATTCATCGCTATCCGCTGGGCGGGCGGAATTTCGAGTACTACTCGGAGGATCCGTTGGTAAGCGGCGAAGCCGCCGCAGCGCTGGTGCAAGGCCTGCAGGATCGTGGCGTTGGTGCTTCGGTGAAGCACTTTGCCGTCAACAACCAGGAGTGGAATCGCAATGCCCTGAACGTCAAGCTGGATGCGCGTGCGTTGCGCGAGATATATCTAAAGGGCTTCGAGATCTCCGCACGCAAGGCGCAGCCGTGGACTGTGATGTCCAGCTACAACAAGATCAATGGCAGGTTCGCCTCGGAGAACGGTTGGCTGTTGACCGATGTGCTACGCGACCAGTGGGGTTACCAAGGTCTGGTGATGACCGACTGGTTCGGCGGGCGTGATGCTGTGGCGCAGATGCGTGCAGGCAACGAATTGTTGATGCCGGGTACCGGATATCAGCGCAAGTCGCTGGTCAAGGCCGTCGCTGAAGGTAGGTTGGACGTCGCCGTGCTTGATCGCAACGTCGCGCGGGTGTTGGAGCTTGTAATGCGCAGTCGTGCGTTCAAGCATGCTCCACACTCCGACGCCCCAGATCTGCGCGCCAACGCCGTTGTCTCGCGGCGGGCGGCTACTCAGGGCATGGTACTGCTCAAGAACGAGACGGCAACGCTGCCGCTTGCCACATCGCAGCGACTTGCCCTGCTGGGAGAGGCCAGTTACCAGATCATCGCTGGCGGGACCGGTAGCGGTGATGTGAACAAGGGCTATTCCATTACCTTGGACAAAGGCCTGGTGAGTGCGGGTTTCAGCAACGATGCCGCGCTTGGTGAGCGCTACGTCCGTTATGTCGCGGAGGAACTGGCCAAGCTGCCGGAGACTCCGTGGTACCTGCCAAAACGGCGGATTCCGCAGCTTGCAGTGGATGTTGCCGAGCTGGAGCGGTTGGCGCTGCAGCGTGATGTAGCCGTGGTAACCATCGGCCGCAGTTCGGGTGAGGCCACGGACCGCAAGCTGGAAGATGATTTCATGCTTACTTCAGTCGAACGCGCTTTGCTGGAGAACACCTCGCGCGTGTTCCGCGCCAAGGGCAAGAAGGTGGTGGTGGTGCTGAACATCGGTGGCGTGATCGAGACAGCCAGCTGGAGTGGTCTGGCTGATGCGATCCTGCTGGCGTGGCAGCCGGGTCAGGAAGGTGGCAATGCTGTTGCCGATGTGCTGACTGGTACGGTCAATCCCTCCGGCAAGCTGACGGATACATTCGCCCTCAATCTGGCTGACTATCCCGCTGCTGCGAGCTTCCCGGGCAAGGTTCTGTTGGGCCCGGACCCCACGATCAAAACGGGGATCGAGATATTCGACGCAATGCCACGCGAAGCGGAGGTGGAGTATCGGGACAGCATCTGGGTGGGGTATCGGCACTTCGATACGCGCAATGCCGCGGTGGCGTATCCGTTCGGATTCGGCCTGTCTTACACCAGCTTCGGCTATAGCGACCTGACGGTGGACCTCGGCGCCAATGGTCAGCTCAGTGCCAGCGTCAAGGTCACCAATACCGGCAAGGTTGCCGGGCGCGAGGTAGCACAGGTTTATGTGAGCGCGCCGCAAGGTGCACTGGAAAAGCCATCGCAGGAATTGCGCGCGTTCGGCAAAACCGGCGATCTGCAGCCCGGGCAATCGCAGGTGCTGCAGTTCAAGATCGATGGCAAGGACCTGGCCTCGTTCGATGCGGGCCGGGGCCGTTGGGTAGCCGATGCGGGCACCTACAGTCTGCGTGTCGGCGCTTCTTCGCGTGATATCCGCGTGCAGCAGGCGTTCGAGAAGCCGCAAGCCAGCGACTACGCGCCGTGATGGGTGTTGTCGTTTGAGATGCACTAGCCGGGGCAAGCGTGGTGCTTGCCCCGGAGTTGATCTGGCTACAGATCCTGCAGGTTGTCCAGTTTGCGCAGCTGCGGCGCTTTCCATGCGGTGACTGCGGCCACGCCGAGCACTGCGCAACCACCGATCACCACTGCCGTCACCAAACCCAAAAGGCGTGCCATGCTGCCGCCGTAGAACGCGCCCAGTTCGTTCGATGAACTGATGAAGATGCCGTTGATCGACGACACCCGGCCGCGCATTTCATCCGGTGTAACCAACTGCATGATGGTCGAACGCACCACCACCGACACACCATCGCAGGCGCCGTAGAACACCAGAATCGCGGCGGACAGCCAGAAGCTCCTGGACAGGCCGAAGGCGATCACGCACAGACCGAATCCCGCCACCGCGAACAGCAGCACGCGCCCGGCATTGCGGCGCAGCGGGTGCCTGGCCAGCCACAGGCCGACCGCGATCGAGCCCAGTGCCGGTGCCGCACGCAGGATGCCCAGGCCTTCAGGACCGTAGTGCAGGATGTCCTGGATGAAGGCCGGCAGCATCGCGACCACGCCGCCAAGCAGCACCGAAAACATGTCCAGCGCCATCGCGCCGAGCATGATCTGGTTGGACAGTACGAAGCGTGCGCCTTCGGCGATGCTGGCGAAGATCGGTGCGCGGGTCTGCGGTGGTGCGGGTTCGCTGACCTTGAGCGAGGCCAGTGCAATCAGTGCCAGCACCGCCATCGTCGCCGCCACGCCATAGGACAGGCCCTTGCCGCCAACCGCGACCAACACCCCGCCCAGTGCGGGGCCAATCACCATGCCCATCTGGAACACCACGGTGCCGAAGCCGGCGCCACGAGCAAACTGCTCACGCTTGAGCACGCGGGCGAACAAGGCGTTGTAGACCGGTGACAGGAAGGCGCGGACCATGCCGGTCAGCGCGACTGCCAGATAGATCGGCCAGACGCCTTTGACCGGTAGCCAACCGGTGGCCACGGCTACCAGCATCAGGGCGGTGGCGATCAGGCCGAGGCAGGCGGTCATGCCCAGCTTGCGGCGTGGCAGGTGATCGACCAGATAGCCGGCAAACGGCGCCACGCAGAAGTAGGGCAGCACCTCGGCCAGGCCGATCAGGCCCAGCGAGAACGGATTGCGGGTGACTTCGTAGATATGCCAGCCGACCGTGACCGCGACGATCTGGTAGGACAGCATGCCGGCGATGCGGTACAGCAGCAGTTGGGTAAAGCCGGGCTGGCGCAACAACTCGGAGATGGAGCCGGTTTTGTTCACTGCTTGGCTAGTGCGGTGTCGCGGATGAAGGCGAGCATCGCGGCAAGACCGTTGCTGCGGGTCGGCGACAGGTGCTTGGCCAAGCCAATGGCGGACACGTAGTCCGGCTCGGTGGCGAGGATTTCAGCCGCCGAACGGCCCGAGTACACGCGCAACGCCAAGTAGATCAGGCCGGAGACGATGGCCGAATCGCTGATCGCATGGAACACCAGCTTGTCGGCGTCACCTTCGGGCACGATCCAGACCATGGACTGGCAGCCGAGCAGGCGGTTTTCCTCGGTCTTCCATTCTTCGGGGAAGGTGGGCAGCTTGCGGCCGAGGTCGATCAGGTACTGGTAGCGCTCGGACCAGTCACCGAAGAAGGAAAACTCCTCGGCAATGGCGGCCTGGGCTTCGGCGGGTGTGGGTTCGAGCGGGAAGGGGGAGTTGATCATTATTGGTCCTGTGCTTGGCCTGTCGCCTTGATGGCGATGGGCTTTGGTGCGGGGTGTCGGGAGGTCCCCCTCACCCCAACCCCTCTCCCGGTGGGAGAGGGGCTCAGTGCGCCGCGAGCCGACGCCATATGTGCAATTGCAGCTTCCGCTTAAGCCCCTCTCCCGTTCACGGGAGAGGGGTTGGGGTGAGGGGAAGCCTTACCCGCGTTTCCAGCGCACACCCTGCGGCGTGTCTTCCAGCACGATGTTCTCCGCAGCCAACTGGTCGCGAATAGCGTCAGCGCGCCCAAAGTCGCGCGCCTGCTTGGCGGCGATGCGCTCGTCGATCAGCGCCTGGATGCGTGCATCGTCACCAGCTTCAGCACCACGCCCAAACCATTCGGCTGGCGCCTGCTGCAACAGACCAAGAGCGAGGCCGGCACCGAGCAGCTCACGCTTCAGGCGCGTCTTGTCTTCGCTGGACTCGGCCTTGCGCGCTTCGCTGGCGATACGCGCCACTTCAGCCAAGGCCAGCGGCGTATTGAGGTCATCGTCCAGCGCCGCCTCGACGCCGGCCGGAATCGCGCCTTCAACACTGACATCAGCCAGATCACGCAAGGTGCCGTACAAACGGTCCAAGGTGCGCACCGATTGTTCGATCAGCGCATCGGACCACTCCAGCGGCTGCCGGTAGTGCGCAGACAGCAGTGCATAACGCAGCGCTTCCGGCGGGTGCTGGCGCACCAGATCGTGCACGCGCTCGATATTGCCGATCGACTTGCTCATCTTGGTGCCGCCGAAGTTGAGCATGCCGTTGTGCAGCCAGAAGCGGGCGAAGGTCTGCCCGCCGTGGGCGCAGACGCTTTGCGCGATCTCGTTTTCGTGGTGCGGGAACTGCAGGTCGACGCCGCCGGCATGGATGTCGATGGTCGGGCCCAGATGCGCGGCGGCCATCGCCGAGCACTCGATGTGCCAACCCGGACGGCCACGACCCCAGGGCGATTCCCAGCCCGGCAGGTCGTCACTGGAGGGCTTCCACAGCACGAAGTCGCCGGCATCACGCTTGTACGGAGCCACTTCGACGCGGGCACCGGCCAGCATTTCGTCCGGGTCGCGGCGCGAGAGCTTGCCGTAATCGGCGAAGCTGCTGACCGAGAACAGCACGTGGCCCTCGGCGGCGTAGGCATGATCGGTGCTGATCAGCTGCTCGATCATGGCGATGATCTGCGGGATATGCGCGGTGGCTTCCGGCTCGATATCCGGCGGCACCACGCCGAGCGCGGCCATGTCTTCGCGGTAGGCGGCGGCAAAGCGGTCGGTGATGGCCGAAATCGGCACGCCCTGGTCCTTGGCCGCGGCGTTGATCTTGTCGTCAACGTCGGTGATGTTGCGCGCGTAGCGCAGCTTCCCGTAACGGCGGCGCAGCAGATCGGCCAGCACCCCGAACACCACCGGGCCACGTGCATTGCCGATATGTACATAGTTATAGACCGTGGGGCCGCACACATACAGGGTGGGAGCGGCGGGGTCGAGCGGAGCAAACGGCTCCAGCTGCCGCGTCAGGTTGTTGTGCAGGCGCAGGGTCATGGTAATCCGGGGGTAAGCGAACCCGCCAATTCTAGCGGTCCGGGCCGGGTCGGGCATCCCCGGGCTGGGCAATACGCGTACGGATGGGTAATGTTCAGGCCCGGGGCAGCTGTGCTGCCTACACTAGTACCTGTCACCCGTACCCAGCTCAAAGCCAAACCTTTTGATGAAACCTGCTCCATTGCTGTCGACGATCTGCCTGTTGGCTGGTGCCGCCGTGCCCGCGCTTGCGCAGGAACCGGAGCAGCGCAATCGCGTGGTGATCATGGAAAACGTGCGCTACGACTATGCGCAGGTGCTCAATGTCGAGCCGGTCTTCCAGACCCTGCGTGCCAGCCGTACCGAGGAACACTGCGAGCCGGTGTCCACCCGGACGCTGGCGCCGGTGCAGGTCAAGGGTGAGGAAGACAAGGGCGGCTTGCGCCGCTTCTGGGACTCGGTGCGTGGCATTTTCAGCCAGCACGAAGGGCAGGCACAGGAAGAAGAAATGGCGCTTGCCCCGCAGGGTGCTGGCGCTTCTTCCGCGCTGCTGACCCCGGAATGCAAGATCGTCGAGGTTGGGCGTGAGTTCCGCCGGCCCATCGCCTATGACGTGGATTACGTCTACAAGGGCATCAAATTCCGCTCGCGGCTGCCGGAAGACCCCGGTAACCGGCTCAAGCTGCGGGTGTCGATCACCCCGGATATCGGCCAGGCACCGCCGGCCGCGAACAGCGTTCCATGATGTTGCACCGCGCCACTTGCGCCAGCCTGACCTGCGTGCGAGTATGCCCGACGATGAAAGCCACCAGCTTCCAGCACGAAACCAGCACCGCCCGGATGGCCACCGGCATGACGTCGCGTGCCCGCCGACCGGAATCCCACATATTCGCTGGGTGACCGGGGCTTCGTGCTGTCCGTTCTGAAAACCCAGCCCAGGCTGGGTTTTTTCGTTTCTGGTTCGGCAAAAGTTACAAACGCAATGAGCCGCGCGCATGCGCATCCGCCCACCGGCGACGGTGGATCTCCGCAATAAAGGATGGATCGATGTCTCTGAAGCACTTTTTGAACACCCAGGACTGGAGCCGCGCCGAATTGGATGCGCTGCTCACCCAAGCGTCGTTGTTCAAGCAGAACAAGCTGGGTCATGACCTGAAGGGCAAGTCGATCGCCCTGGTGTTCTTCAATCCGTCCATGCGTACCCGCACCAGCTTCGAGCTGGGCGCGTTCCAGCTGGGCGGCCACGCGGTGGTGCTGCAGCCGGGCAAGGACGCATGGCCGATCGAGTTCAACCTCGGTACGGTGATGGACGGTGATACCGAAGAGCATATTGCCGAAGTGGCCAAGGTGCTGGGCCGTTACGTCGACCTGATCGGCGTGCGCGCGTTCCCGAAGTTCGTGGACTGGAGCAAGGACCGCGAGGACCAGGTGCTCAAGAGCTTCGCCAAGTATTCGCCGGTGCCGGTCATCAACATGGAGACCATCACCCATCCGTGCCAGGAGCTGGCGCACATCATGGCGCTGCAGGAACACTTCGGCACCAGCGACCTGCGCGGCAAGAAGTACGTGCTGACCTGGACCTACCACCCCAAGCCGCTGAACACCGCCGTGGCCAACTCGGCGCTGACCATTGCCACCCGCATGGGCATGGACGTGACCCTGCTGTGCCCGACCCCGGACTACATCCTGGACGAGCGCTACATGGGCTGGGCCGAGCAGAACGTGGCCGAGAGCGGCGGTTCGCTGCAGGTCAGCCACGACATTCAGAGTGCCTACGCCGGTGCCGATGTTGTGTACGCCAAGAGCTGGGGTGCGCTGCCGTTCTTCGGCAACTGGGAGCCGGAAAAGCCGATCCGCGACCAGTACCAGCACTTCATCGTCGACGAAGCCAAGATGGCGCTGACCAACAATGGCGTGTTCAGCCACTGCCTGCCGCTGCGCCGCAACGTCAAGGCCACCGACGGCGTAATGGATTCGCCGCAATGTATTGCAATCAACGAAGCCGAGAATCGCCTGCATGTGCAGAAGGCGATCATGGCGGCGGTGATCGGCAAGTAATGCTTGAAGCCCCTCTCCCACTGGGAGAGGGGTTGGGGTGAGGGTTGTGCTCCTTACTCCAGATGCATCCTCGTAAACGCCTACCCCCTCCCCAACCCCTCCCCCGGAGGGGGAGGGGCTTAAAGATCAAAAGCAGAGATTCCTTCCCCATGAGCAAAGACATCGTCCTCGCCTTCTCCGGCGGCCTCGACACCAGCTTCTGCGTGCCTTACCTGCAGGAACGTGGTTACAACGTGCACACCGTGTTCGCCGACACCGGCGGCGTGGATGCCGACGAACGTGATTTCATCGAAAAGCGTGCGGCCGAGCTGGGTGTCACCAGCCACGTCACCGTCGATGGCGGCCCGGCCATCTGGAATGGCTTCGTCAAGCCGTTCGTGTGGGCAGGTGAGGGTTACCAGGGCCAGTACCCGCTGCTGGTGTCCGACCGTTACCTGATCGTTGATGCCGCGCTCAAGCGCGCCGCCGAGCTGGGCACCAACATCATCGCCCACGGCTGCACCGGCATGGGCAACGACCAAGTGCGTTTCGACCTGGCGGTGAAGGCGTTGGGCGACTACCAGATCGTCGCGCCGATCCGTGAAATCCAGAAAGAACACACCCAGACCCGCGCCTACGAGCAGAAGTACCTGGAAGCGCGTGGCTTCGGCGTGCGCGCCAAGCAGCAGGCTTACACCATCAACGAGAACCTGCTGGGCCTGACCATGTCCGGCGGCGAGATCGACAAGTGGGAAGCCCCGGGCGAAGGCGCACGTGGCTGGTGCGCACCGCGCAGCGCGTGGCCGATCGAGCCGCTGACCGTCACCTTGAAGTTCGTCGAAGGCGAAGCCGTTGCCATCGACGGCAAGGCGCTGCCGGGTGAGCAGATCCTGGCCAAGCTCAACAAGCTGTTCGCGCAGTACGGCGTGGGCCGCGGCGTTTACACCGGCGACACCGTGATCGGCCTGAAGGGCCGCATCGTGTTCGAGGCACCGGGCCTGGTCTCGTTGCTGGCCGCGCACCGCGCGCTGGAAGACACCGTGCTGACCAAGCAGCAGAACCGTTTCAAGCCGGAAGTCGCGCGCAAGTGGGTGGAGCTGGTGTACGAAGGCTTCTACCACGACCCGCTCAAGACCGACATCGAAGCCTTCCTGAAGGCCTCGCAGGCCAAGGTCACCGGTGAAGTGGTGCTGGAAACCCGCGGTGGCAGGGTTGATGCAGTGGCCGTGCGTTCGGAGCACATCCTCAACGCCAAGGGCGCGACCTATGCGCAGTCGGCAGATTGGGGCGTGGAAGAAGCCGAAGGCTTCATCAAGCTGTTCGGCATGAGCTCCACGCTGTACGCGCAGGTAAATCGCTAAGGCGAGATGCGTGATGCTCAAAGCCCCTCTCCCGCATGCGGGGTGAAAGAGGGGTGCTTACGAACCACCGGTTCGTACCCCGTTGAACGCCCTTGCGCCAGCGCAAGGGCCGGGGCGCGGAGCGGGGGTTGGGGTGAGGGGAGCTCTTGCTTCTGTCGTTGTTCGCTCTCAAGGCAAACCCCACAAGGCAAAAGCTCCCCCCATCCGCCCTCCGGGCACCTTCCCCCGCAAGCGGGAGAAGGGAAACCCTCCGATCATTGATCTGCCGACCTGCTGCCCACCATGACCAACCTGCTCCAATCCACCCTCGATCACCTGGAGAAGCTGGTGTCCTACGACACCCGCAATCCGCCGCGTGCCATCACCACCGGTGGCATCTTTGATTACCTGCGCGACAACCTGCCGGGCTTCAATGTCGAGGTGATCGACCACGGTGCCGGTGCGGTCAGCTTCTACGCGGTGCGCGGCAAGCCCAAATACCTGTTCAATGTGCATCTGGATACCGTGCCGGATTCGCCGCACTGGTCCGCCGATCCGCACGTGATGCGTCGCTTGGACGACCGCGTTGTCGGCCTCGGCGTCTGCGATATCAAGGGCGCCGCTGCGGCGCTGGTGGCCGCCGCCAACCTGACCGACGGCGACGCCGCGTTCCTGTTCTCCAGTGACGAAGAAGCCAACGATCCGCGTTGCATCGCTGCCTTCCTGGCGCGTGGCATCGCCTATGAAGCGGTGATCGTCGCCGAGCCAACCATGAGCGAAGCGGTGCTCGCACACCGAGGCATCAGCTCGGTGCTGATGAAGTTCCAGGGCCGCGCCGGCCACGCCTCGGGCAAGCAGGATCCGTCCGCCAGCGCGCTGCATCAGGCGATGCGCTGGGGTGGCAAGGCGCTGGAACATGTCGAGTCGCTGGCGCATGCGCGCTTTGGCGGCCTGACCGGCCTGCGCTTCAACATCGGCCGCGTCGAAGGGGGCATCAAGGCAAACATGATCGCGCCCGAAGCCGAGCTGCGGTTTGGCTTCCGGCCGCTGCCGTCGATGGATATCGACGCGCTGCTGGGTACCTTCGCTGGCTTTGCCGAGCCGCAGGCCGCGCATTTTGAAGAAACCTTCCGCGGCCCGAGCCTGCCCTCCGGTGATATCGCCCGCGCCGAGGAACGTCGTCTGGCCGCGCGCGATGTGGCTGACGAGCTGGGCCTGCCAATCGGCAATGCCGTGGATTTCTGGACCGAGGCTTCGCTGTTCTCGGCTGGTGGTTACACAACCATGGTGTACGGCCCCGGCGATATCGCCCAGGCCCACACCGCCGATGAGTTCGTGACGCTGGAACAACTACAGCGCTACGCCGAATCGGTGCTGCAGATCCTGCAACGCGGCGCCTGAGCCGCTCGTGGCCCGGCGGCCTGCCGCCGGCTCCTTCCCGCGACTCCTTAAAGTCGCCATGTAGATACAAGTAATGTCCCCAGCCATGCAGCCGCACCGCCAGACCCGCCAGACCATCGTCCGCCTGCTTTCGAGCATGGCCAGTGCGAAGGAAATCAGCCAGTACCTCAAGCGCTTTTCGCAGCTTGATGCCAAGCGCTTTGCCGTGGTCAAGGTCGGTGGCGCGGTGCTGCGCGACGATCTGGACGCGCTGACCTCGTCGCTGTCGTTCCTGCAGGAAGTCGGCCTGACCCCGATCGTGCTGCACGGTGCCGGCCCGCAGCTGGATGCCGAGCTGTCTGCCGCTGGCATCGAGAAGAAGACCATTGATGGCCTGCGCGTTACCTCGCCGGAAGCATTGGCGATCGTGCGCAAGGTGTTCCAGCAGTCCAACCTCAAGCTGGTCGAAGCGCTGCAGCAGAACGGTGCGCGTGCTACTTCGATCACCGGTGGTGTGTTCGAAGCCGAGTATCTGGATCTGGATACCTACGGTCTGGTTGGCGAGGTGAAGAAGGTCAATCTGGCGCCGATTGAAGCCAGCCTGCGCGCCGGTTCGATCCCGGTGATCACCAGCCTGGGCGAAACCCCGAGCGGGCAGATCCTCAACGTCAACGCCGACTTCGCCGCCAACGAGCTGGTGCAGGAGCTGCAGCCGTACAAGATCATCTTCCTCACCGGCACCGGCGGCCTGCTCGATGAAGAAGGCAAGCTGATCGACTCGATCAACCTGTCCACCGAGTACGAGCAGCTGATGCAGCAGCCGTGGATCCATGGCGGCATGCGGGTCAAGATCGAGCAGATCAAGGACCTGCTGGATCGTTTGCCGGAAGAGTCCTCGGTGTCGATTACGCGCCCGGCTGATCTGGCCAAGGAGCTGTTCACGCATAAGGGTTCCGGCACGCTGGTGCGTCGTGGCGAAAAGGTGCTGAAGGCAACGTCCTGGGATCAGCTTGATACCGCGCGCCTGAAGTCGCTGATCGAATCGAGTTTCGGCCGCACCCTGGTGCCGGACTATTTCGAGAAAACCAAGCTGCTGCGCGCCTATGTCAGCGAGAACTATCGCACTGCGGTGGTGCTCACCGATGAGGCCGAGGGCGTGTACCTGGACAAATTCGCGGTGCTCGACGACGCCCAGGGCGAAGGCCTTGGCCGCGCGGTGTGGAACGTGATGCTGGAAGAAACCCCGCAGCTGTTCTGGCGTTCGCGCAACGGCAACCCGGTCAATCATTTCTACTATTCCGAATCCGATGGCTGCTACAAACTCGGCCATTGGAAGGTGTTCTGGTTTGGTGCCACCGACTTCGACAGCATCAAGGGCTACGTCGCGCATTGCGGTGAGCGCAAGCCGAGCCTGCAAGGGTGAGCATGGATCTTGCCACCGCCGGGCACTGGAGCCAGGTGCCGACCCTGAAGGGCCAGCACGTGACGCTGGAGCCGCTGCAGCTCGAACACGTGCCTGCGCTGCAACGAGCCTTGGGCGAGGGCGAGTTGTCGCGTTGCTGGTACACCAGCGTGCCGACACCAGAGCATGCGGGGCATTACATCGTCGCCGCGCTGGAGGCGCAGGCGCAGGGCAGGGTATTGGCCTTCGTGGTCAAGGATGCCAATGGCGAAGTTGTTGGAAGTACCCGCTATTACGCGCTCGAAGCCGATGTGCCGCGTTTGAACATCGGCTACACCTGGTACCACCCGCGCGTGCAGCGCAGCGGGCTCAATACCGAGGCCAAGCTGTTGTTGCTGCGACATGCGTTTGAAACCCTGGGCTGCATCAGCGCGGGCTTCGAGACCAGCTGGTTCAATCACGCCTCGCGTACCGCCATTGCCCGCCTCGGCGCAAAGCAGGATGGCGTACTGCGCAGCCACAAGCGTCACGCTGACGGATCGCGCCGCGATACCGTGGTGTTCTCCATCATCGACACGGAGTGGCCGGCGGTGAAAACCCACCTGCAATTCCTTCTGGATTCGCATTCATGACTGACAACAAATTCTCGGTAGGTATCGTTGGCGCGCGCGGTTACACCGGCGCCGAACTGATCCGCCTGCTGTCCGCGCACCCGCGCATCGAGCTGGCCTTCGTGTCCTCGCGCGAGCTGGCCGGGCAGCGTGTCGCCGATCATAACGACGCCTACAACGGCGAGCTGCGTTATGAAAGCCTGGACCCGGAGGCGGTCGCCGCCAAGGGTGTGGACGCGGTGGTGCTGGCACTGCCCAACGGCAAGGGCGAACCCTTTGTCGCCGCACTGGACGCAAGCGCACCGGACACGGTGATAGTTGATCTGTCGGCGGATTACCGCTTCGACAACAGCTGGTACTACGGTCTGCCAGAGCTGACTCGTTCCCGTTATGCCGGGCAGAAGCGGATCAGCAACCCGGGCTGCTACGCCACAGCGATGCAGCTGGCGATCACGCCGCTACTGAGCCAGTTGGCTGGCCCACCGACCTGCTTCGGCGTTTCTGGCTGGTCCGGTGCCGGCACCACGCCGTCGGACAAAAACAATCCTGAGCTGCTGCGCGACAACCTGATGCCGTACGCGCTGACCAACCACGTGCATGAGCGCGAGGTTGCGACCCAGCTCGGCGTGCCGGTGGAATTCATGCCGCATGTAGCCGCGCATTTCCGTGGCATCACCATGACCGTCAACCTGTGGCTGCAGCAGCCGCGCAGCCGCGAAGAGATCGTCGCGCTGTACCAGCAGCGCTATGCCAACGAGCCGTTGATCGAAGTGGTCGACGAGGCGCCGTGGGTCAGTCGCATTGCCGGCAAGCACGGCGTGCAGATTGGCGGCTTCACCATGGCGCCAGGCAACAAGCGCGTGGTGGTGGTGGCGACCATCGACAACCTGCTCAAGGGCGCGGCTACGCAGGCTCTGCAGAACCTCAACCGGGCGTTGGGGCTGGATGAGTTGATGGCTGTTCCGTACTGACTATTGGTGGGGTGATGGCGGCTGAAAGGCTGCCAGCTTTGCGGCTTATGCCGCTCCTACAAAGCTGCATTTATAGAGATCGACATGACTAATTTGCTTTGGCAGAAACCCGGCGTTGCGGTTGACGCGAAGATCCAGACCTTCCTGGCCGGTGACGACGTCATCCTGGACCGCGAGTTCTTCCTGCACGATATCCAGGCCAGCACCGCGCATGCCGAAGGCCTGCAGCACATCGGCATCCTCAGCGCCGACGAGTTGGCTGCGTTGAAGCGCGAGCTGGCGATTCTGGCTGAGGATTTCCGCAGTGGCGTGTTCGTGCTGGACGAGCAGTACGAGGATTGCCACTCGGCCATCGAAGCGCGCCTGACTGAACGCCTGGGCGATGCCGGCCGCAAGATCCACACTGGCCGCAGCCGCAACGACCAGATCCTGGTCGCAACCCGTCTGTGGCTGAAGGACAAGCTGGAACGCGTGGCGCAGATCAGCACCGAGGTCGCCAAGGTTGCCTTGGATCGCGCGGCTGCCGAGCAGTTGCAGCCGTTGCCTGGCTACACCCATATCCAGCGCGCGGTAGTGTCCTCGGCGGGCATGTGGTGGGCCGGCTGGGCCGAAGCCTTCATCGACAACGCCATTCGTGCGCGCGATACGCGTGCGCTGATCGACACCAATCCGCTGGGCACG
This sequence comes from Stenotrophomonas sp. STEN018, assembly GCF_056760235.1. Lineage (NCBI taxonomy): Bacteria > Pseudomonadati > Pseudomonadota > Gammaproteobacteria > Lysobacterales > Lysobacteraceae > Stenotrophomonas > Stenotrophomonas sp. STEN018. The sequence goes on along the minus strand of NZ_JBRREK010000015.1, from coordinate 58,810 downwards.
GCTGCCGGTTATGGCGTCAACCTGCCGCTTGATCGCGAGCACACCACGGCAGCGCTGGGTTTCTCGCGCATGCAGATCAGCCCGATCTACGCGCAGCTCTCGCGCGGCAAGTTCGAACTTGCGGCATTGGAAGCGCTGGGCGGTGCGACCTTGGACCTGCGTCGTATCGCTTGGGACCTGTCCTTGTTCACCACTGGTGAGTTCGCCTTCGTGGCCTTGCCGGCGCAGTACACCACCGGTAGCTCGATCATGCCGAACAAGCGCAATCCGGACGTGATCGAGCTGATGCGCGCCACCCACGCCAGCATCGCTGCTGCACGTACCGAGATCGAACAGCTGCTGTCGCTGCCGTCCGGTTACCAGCGTGACCTGCAGAACTCCAAGGGCGCGATCGTGCACGGCTTTGGTCGTGGTCTGGCGGCGTTGGAATTGTTGCCGGCCTTGTTGTCGAATCTGGATTGGCGCGATGACAACATCCGCTCTGCGATTGATTCGGGTATGTATGCGACCGACGTTGCGGTGGAAGCTGCGGTAGCGGGTGTGCCGTTCCGTGATGCCTATAAGGCAGCAGCAGAGGCAGCGGATACGGCGGGGCAGGGGCGTACGCCCGAGGGTAGTCTGGCTGCGCGCGTGTCGCCTGGTGCTGCGGCGGATCTTCGGTTGGATGAGCTTTCTGCACGCTGGAGCGCGCTGCAGGGCTGATGGGTTTTATACGGGCGCCGGAAGGCGCCCGTATTGGTTTGGCTTTATCCCCTCTCCCTCTGGGAGAAGGGCCTGTCCTCGCGAAGGCGGGAATGCCCCGCAGGGGCGGGAGGGCGACGTGGTTGCCTTGGCCTTGGCCTTGGCTGTTGCTTTGGCTGTTGCTTTGGCTATTGCTTTGGCTGTTGCTTTGGCTGTCCCTTCTCCCGCTTGCGGGAGAAGGTGCCCGAAGGGCGGATGAGGGGGGCTTTTGACTTTGCCTGGCTAGAAGCTTCCCCTCACCCCAACCCCTCTCCCGCAGGCGGGAGAGGGGCTTAAGCCAAAGCCAAAAGCCAAAGCCAAAAGCAAAAGCCAAAAGCAAAAGCCAAAAGCAAAAGCCAAAAGCCGAAGCAAGTTCCAAGCGAAAGCAATCGCGCCATCTTTGTTGTCGGCGTGGTGTCATATGCAGCTAAAGGAGAATGCAATGAAGCTCTACCTGGTACTGGCAATGCGCAAGCCGTCATTCGACGACGCAGTGATTGCCCCACACATAGCTTTCCTCAACGCACTCGTTGCGAAAGATCAGCTGCACCTGACCGGCGGCTTCAGCGACGGCACGGGCGGCGCCTATGTCTTGAAGAATATCGACACTCTGGAAGCCGCCCAGGCCATCGTCGCCACCGACCCCTTGGCCATCCACGACAGCTCCGAGCTGACCATCCATGAGTGGAATACACGCTGATCCCATGATCCAGACTTCGTTCTCGCCGTTCACCGAACAAGCGCTGCCGCAGTGGCGCCGCGCCGTCCTCAAGGTCGGCAGCAGCCTGCTGGCCGCCGACGGTGGCGGCCTGACTCCGCGATTCGCACTCGGGTTGGCGCAGTTTGTCTCGGCCAACGTGTTGGCCGGGCGTGAAGTAGTGATCGTCTCCTCCGGCGCGGTCGCCGCCGGTCGCGCTATCGTGCCCAAGGCAGCAGAGGCGGGGGCGGCAATGGCGGCGCGGCAGGCATTGGCTGCCCTGGGTCAAGCGCAGCTGATCGGGCTATGGCAGCGCTTTTTCGAGCGCCCGGTGGCACAGGTACTGCTTACCCACGATGATCTGCGCAACCGCCGTCGTTACCTCAACGCGCGCGCAACACTCAACGAGCTGTTGGCGCTCGGCGCGCTGCCGGTCATCAACGAGAACGACACTGTGTCGGTGGATGAGCTCAAGCTCGGCGACAACGACAACCTCGCCGCGATCGTCGCCGCCTTGGTCGATGCCGACGCGTTGTTCATCGCCACTGACATCGATGGCCTGTACACCGCCGACCCGCGCAGCAATCCAGACGCGCAGCCAATCAACGAAGTCACTGAGCTGACGCCGGAGATCCTGGCCATGGCCGGCGGCAGCGGTAGCGCAGTCGGCACTGGCGGCATGCACACCAAGCTGCAGGCTGCGGCCAAGGCCGGTGCGGCCGGTATCGACACCTTCCTGTTCAACGGCCGCAGCGGTGACGTGGTGCGCGGTATGGCGCAGGGCAGGCTGCACGGCACCCGCCTGCATGCCGGGCAGTCGCGCATCGCCGCACGCAAATACTGGTTGAAGCACGCACCACTGGAGCCGGGCGCGATCCTGATCGATGCGGGCGCTGCGCGTGCGTTACGCGACAAAGGGGCCTCGTTGCTGCCCGGTGGTGTGGTCGGCGCGGAAGGCGAGTTCCGTCGTGGCGACATGGTGGAGGTGCGCCTGTTCGATCCGCAGGGCCAGCAACGCGTGGCGCGCGGCGTCAGCCAGTATTCGGCCGTGGACATCCGCCGCATCAGTCAGCATCACACCAGTGAGATCGAATCCATCCTTGGCTACAACTACGGCGACAACGTGGTCCATCGCGACGACCTGGTGTTGCTGTGAGTTTCCCTTTGGTTACCGGCAGGTCAGATCATGAGTGATATCCGTACCCTGGCATTGCAGTGCCGCGATGCCGCGCAGCAGCTGGGCCTGCTTTCCAGCGTCGCCCGCAGCGCGCTTCTAAAATCGATGGCTGACGCGCTGGAAGCCGATGCCGGCAGCATCCTCGCCGCAAACGCGCGTGACCTGCAGGCGGCACGCGACAAGGGTGTGGGTTCGGCAATGCTGGATCGCCTGGCCCTGAATCCAGAGCGCCTACGTGGTGTCGCTGATGCGCTGCGCGAAGTTGCCGCCTTGCCGGACCCGGTCGGCGAGGTTACCCGCGACTACGATCGCCCCAATGGCATTCGCGTGCAGAAGGTACGTGTGCCGCTGGGCGTGATCGCGATGATCTACGAGGCGCGACCCAATGTGACTGCTGATGCCGCAGCGCTGTGTATCAAGGCTGGCAATGGCGTGATCCTGCGCGGTGGCTCTGAAGCCATCCATTCCAATACCGCGATCGCTGCCAGCCTCAAGCGCGCCCTGCGCGAGGCGGGCTTGGCGGATGCGGCACTCACGCTGGTTGAAGATCTGCGCCGCGAAACCATGCTGGAATTGCTGCAGCTCAACGACATCATCGATCTGGCGATTCCGCGCGGCGGCGAAGGCCTGATCCGCTTCGTTGCCGAGCATGCGCGGGTGCCGGTGATCAAACACTACAAGGGCGTCTGCCATCTGTTTGTCGATGACAGCGCCGATCTGCAGCTTGCTGTGGACTTGCTGATCGACGGCAAGACCTCGCGCCCGTCAGCCTGCAACTCGCTGGAGACGCTGCTGGTGCATGAGACCATCGCGCCGACGTTCCTGCCGCTGGCAGCGGCCGCGCTGCGCGAGCGTGCTGTGGAGCTGCGAGGTGATGCGGCGACCCAGGCGTTGGTCGCGGACATCGTGCCAGCAACGGAAGATGACTACGCGGCCGAGTACCTCGATCTGATCCTCGCGATCCGGGTGGTGCCGGACATGGCGGCGGCCATTGCCCACATCCAGACCTACACCTCCGATCACACCGAAGTCATCGCCACCGGTAATCCGGCCCACGGCGAAGCCTTCGTGCGCGCACTGCGCTCGGCGGTGGTGATGGTCAATGCGTCCTCCCGGTTCTCCGATGGCGGCGAGCTGGGTTTGGGTGCGGAGATCGGCATTTCCACCACCCGCCTGCATTCCTACGGGCCGATGGGCCTTGAGGCGCTGACGGTCGAGCGCTTCGTGGTCCGTGGCGAAGGCCAGGTAAGGCATCCGCTGAAGTAACCGTGGAGCCAACCCTGGTAGCCAGGCTATGCGCAGCGCCCCCGGGCTACTGTGTTCTCGCGTACATGAAAAAGCCGCCGATTTACATCGGCGGCTTTCGTGTTTCAGCTGCTGCTCACTTCCAGTGATCTTCCAGCTGCTGCGGCTTGCAGGCGAACCATGCGCCGGTCAGCAATACGCCCGAGCAGCAGGCGAGGAAGGCGAACGACCAGGTCCAACCGTTGCTCACGCCATGCAGCCATCCGAACAGCAGCGGGCCGAGGCTGGCCAAGCTGTAGCCCACGCCCTGCATGAAGCCGGACAGCGCCGCGGAACCTGCCTGGCTGCGCGTGCGCAGGTTGATCAGGGTCAGGCCGAGCGGGAAGGTCGACGGGCCAAGACCAGCAATGACCGCCCACAGCAGCGGTGCGCTCATCGGCGCCCACAACAGGCCGGCGAAGGCAATCATGTTCAGCACGAACACCATCACCGCAATCGGGAAGGGGTTGCGCATGCGCACTGCCAATGCCGGCACCAGCAGCGAGGGCAGCAGGCCGATGGCCGAGTACACCGCAACCATCACGCCGCCGAATGATTCACTGGCACCGGCTTCCACCATCACCTTCGGCAACCAGGTGAACAGCGAATACGTGCCCAGCGAGGTCATGCCGAACATCAGCGCCATGCCCCAGCCCAGTTGCGTCTTCCAGACGCGACCGGCGGCATGCTCAGTGCTGGTGGTGGTTGCCTCCACGCGCGGGGCGCTGCGTGCCAGCAGGATCCAAGGCAGCAATGCAGCTACCGACAGCATCGACCACATGCCCAGCGAAACACGCCAGTCGAACTGATCGGCCACTGGCACTGCAAGTAGTGCAGGCACCATCGTGCCGGCCTGTAGTACCGAGATGTAGACCGTGCTCAGCGTACCCACACGATCGGCGAAGTAACGCTTCACCAGCGGCGGTACCACAACATTGCCCATGCCCATGCCGGCAAGGGCGACGGCCGAACCGAACAGCAGCATGCCGACGTCGTTGGCGAAGGCGCGCAGCAGCAGGCCAATGGTGGCCAGCACCATGGTCAGCACCGCGGTGCGTTCCAGGCCGATGGCGCGGGTGATGCGTGGCGTGGCCAGGCCGAATACGGCGAAGGCGGCGGTCGGCATCATGCCGAGCACACCGGTCATGGTGCTGCCGAAATCGAAGACGTGGCCGAGCCGGTCCAGCAACGGCGTCAGCGAGGTGACCGCGCTGCGCAGATTGGCCGAGACCAGGACGATGGCGACAAACGCCAGCAGGCGGCCCTTGAACAGGGGGTGCCGGATGAGGGACTGGGCGGGCGTGGACATTGCTTACTCCGACGCGGTGGGTGGCGTCGTTTGAAACCCACCAAAAACAAAAGCCGACCAAAGGCCGGCTTTTGTCAAATTGGTCGGGGAGACAGGATTCGAACCTGCGACCTCTACGTCCCGAACGTAGCGCTCTACCAGACTGAGCTACACCCCGAAGGAGCCGCCTATGATAGCGGTGAACCTCGTGCCTTGCAAGTTCTTTTGTTCAGCCAACGCTGCCTGCAAGGCGTGGTGCGTTGACTGCCAGCAACTGTGTACTGGCGAATAAAAAACCTGGAAAACGTTGCCGTTATTCCAGGCTTTTTTACCGACCCTTTGGTCGGGGAGACAGGATTCGAACCTGCGACCTCTACGTCCCGAACGTAGCGCTCTACCAGACTGAGCTACACCCCGCGAAGGGAGCCGGAAAGATACGCTCAGTCCGGCGTTTTGGCAATACCTTCACGCAATTTTTCAGCGCTTTGCATCGATCTTGTTTGCTTCGCGCGCTTCAAACCACATGCCGTTGAGGATGGCGACCGTCGCAGCGAGGCCCGCACCCAGAATCCAAGCGAAATACCACATGAGTTGTCTCCTTGATGTTGTCGTTGCGGATCAGTAGGCGTTCGGGTTTTCACCCATCTCTTCCAGCGTGGTCTTGCCCTTCATGACGCGGTACACCCAGGTGGTGTAGGCGATGATGATCGGCAGGAAGATCACGGTGGCCAGCAGCATCACCCACAGCGTCAGGTGGCTGGAGGAGCCGTCCCACACCGTCAGGCTGGAGCCCGGGCTGGTGGAGGAGGGCAGCAGGAACGGGAAGATCGCAAAGCCGACGGTGAGGATGATGCCGGCGATGGAGGCGCCCGAGGCGAGGAAGGCCAAGCCACCGCGACGCTTGCGCAGCAGGACCGCACTGGCCAGTGCACCCAGCAGGCCAACTACCGGTGCCAGGATCGTGGCCGGCATGCTGCTGTAGTTGTGCAGCCAGCCGCCAGCGGCGGAGAACTCGGCGGTCTTCAGCAGCGGATTGCTGGCACCGTCAGTCACCACCTGCGAGGTGATCTGGTAACCCGGCAGGCCGAAGGCAACCCAGGTACCAGCAAGTGCGAACAGCACGAACGATGCAATGGCGGCGATGCTGCCGATCTTTGCCGAACGCTCGGCGACCGGGCCGCTGGTCTTGAGCACCAGCATGGCGGCACCGTGCGAGACCAGCATCGCCACGCTGACCAGGCCTGCCAGCAGGGCAAACGGGGTCAACAGACCGAGCAGGTTGCCGGTGTAGAACACGCGTTGTGTGTCATCGAAGTGGTACGGCACGCCGAGCAGCACGTTGCCAACTGCCACGCCCATGATCAGCGCCGGGATGAAGCCGCCGACAAACAGCGCCTTGTCCCAGTTGTTGCGCCAGCGTTGGGTCGGCATCTTGCTGCGGTACTTGAAGCCAACCGGGCGCAGGATCAGCGCGAACAGGATCAGGAACATCGCCAGGTAGAAGCCGGAGAAGCTCACCGCATACAGCGGCGGCCAGGCGGCGAAGATCGCGCCACCACCGAGCACCAGCCACACCTGGTTGCCTTCCCATACCGGGCCGATGGTGTTGATCACCAAGCGGCGCTCTTCATCGGTCTTGGCCACGAACGGCAGCAAGGTGCCAACGCCAAGGTCGAAGCCGTCCATTACCGCGAAGCCGATCAACAGGATGCCGAGCAGCAACCACCAGATCACGCGTAGCGTCGTGTAGTCCAGAAGAATGAATTCCATGAGTGTTCTCCTGCCTTATGCCTGGCCGTTGCCGGTGGCATTGGCGTGGTTGGTTGCGACGGCCGACTGCTGCAGCGAGGGCAGGATGTCGTCCGGGCCCTTGCGGATGGCCTTGAGCATCAGCTTGATTTCGATCACCAGCAGCACCGTGTACAGCGCGGTGAAGCCGACCAGCGTTGCCAGGATTTCGTAGACAGCCAGGCCGGAAGCGGCATAGAAGGTCGGCAGCACGCCATCAACAGCCCACGGCTGACGGCCGTACTCGGCGATGAACCAGCCACATTCAATAGCAATCCACGGTGCCGGCAGCGACCACAGGGCAACCCGCAGGAAGGTGCGCTTGTGCTCGAAGTTGTTGCGGCAGGAGTAATAGAAGGCCAGGGCGAAGAAGCCAATCATGTAGATGCCGAGGCCGACCATGACGCGGAAGGTCCAGAACAGCGGCGCAACCGTGGGTACGGTATCCAGCGCTGCCTGTGCGATCTGCTCAGGGGTGGCGTTCTCGATGTCGTCGCGGTAGCGCTTCAACAGCAGACCGTGGCCCAGGTCCTGCCAATGACGGTCAAAGACCTCGCGGGCTTCAACGTCGTTCTTGTCGGCGCGGATGCGTTCCAGTGCGGCGTAGGCGATCTGGCCACCCTTGACGCGGCCTTCGGCCTGCTTGACCAGGTCAAGGATGCCCGGGATCTCTTCATCCAGCGAACGGGTGGCGATCAGGCCCATCACGTACGGAATCTGGACTTCGAAGTCGTTGCGCTGTTCCTGCTGGTTCGGAATGCCGAATGCAGTGAACGGTGCCGGGGCCGGGTGCGTATGCCACATGCCTTCGATGGCAGCCAGCTTCATCTTCTGGTTTTCCGCCGTGGCGTAACCGGATTCATCACCCAGCACGGCAACCGAGATGGAGGCCAGCAGGCCGAATGCCGAGGCCACCGCGAACGAGCGGCGGGCGATTTCACGGTGCTTGCCGCGCAGCATGAAGAAGGCCGAGATCGACATCACGAACATCGCGCCAGCCACATAACCGGCCGAAACGGTGTGCACGAACTTGGCCTGTGCCACCGGGTTCAGCAGTACGGCGGCGAAGTCCACCACCTCCATGCGCATCGTTTCCGGGTTGAACACCGCACCCACCGGGTACTGCATCCAGCCGTTGGCGATCAGGATCCACAGGGCCGACAGGTTGGTGCCCAGCGCCATGAGCCAGGTCACGGTCAGATGCTGCACCTTGGACAGGCGGCCCCAGCCGAAGAAGAACAGACCAATGAAGGTCGCTTCCAGGAAGAACGCCATCAGGCCTTCAATGGCCAGCGGCGCACCGAAGATGTCACCCACATAGTGGCTGTAATAAGACCAGTTCATGCCGAACTGGAATTCCATCACGATGCCGGTACCCACGCCCATGGCGAAGTTGATGCCGAACAGTACGCCCCAGAACAAGGTCATGCGGCGCCAGACATCCTTGCCGGTCATTACATAGACGCTCTCCATGATCGCGATCATGAAAGAGAGCCCCAGCGTTAGCGGGACGAAAATGAAGTGGTACATCGCGGTCAGTGCGAACTGTAGACGTGACAGTTCTACGACTGTTGAGTCGATCATGGCCTGGCTACCTCGTGGGAATTGGGCGTCATGGTGTGGCTGGGAGGGGTTCTATGGCAGCGATACTCCCCGTTCAGGCCTGCCAATGCCTTGATCTGGATCAATGTGGGCTGGCTGTCCAACGCCGATCGTGCAGGGCCGGCAGGCTGGGTACGGCTTGCTTACAATCACCTATGTTCTCCTTCACCTGAGTTGTCAGTCTTGAGCGAAGTTCCACATTCCAACGCGGTGCAACAGCAACGCCGCGTACAGCAGCAGTGGCTGGCGGCTCTGGCGTCCGGTGCCCGGTCGCAGCAGCGTTTGGCGGCCTTGGCCGTCTGTACTTCAGGTGCGCTGCTGATCGTGCAGGCTGGCGCCATTGCCTGGTTGATCCAGAGCATAGTCGTGGAACGGCTGAATTGGGTACAGGTAATTCACGGTTTCTGGATATTGGCGGCCGTGCTGGTGTTGCGCAGCCTGCTGGGCGGGGTCGCCCAGACCGCCGCCGGCAAGGTCGCCGACAGCGCCAAGCTGGCCCTGCGTGAGCAGGTTTACCGGCGTTTGATGGCACGCGGACCGTTGTGGCTGCGCCGTCAGCGCAGCGGCGAGCTGGGCGAGCTGCTGCTGTCACACGGCGATGCCATCGAGGGCTATTACGCCGGTTTCCAGCCGGTGCGGGTGGAAGTGGTGGTGGTGCCGCTGCTGATTGCCGCTGCGGTGGCCTACGTGGACTGGGTGGTGGCGCTGATCTTCCTTTTCACCGCGCCGCTGGTGCCGTTCTTCATGATGCTGGTGGGTTGGGGCGCCGAGGCCGCCGGTCGGGCACAGCTGGGCGAGCTGGCGCGCATGAGTGGTCACTTTGCCGACCGCATCAAGGGCTTGGGCCTGTTGCGCCTGTACGGGCGCGGTGAGGCCGAGCTGGAGGGCGTTGCCGCCGCCGCTGATGGCGTGCGCGAGCGCACCATGAAGGTGCTGCGCATCGCCTTCCTGTCCTCGACCGTGCTGGAATTCTTCGCCTCGGTCAGCGTGGCGATGGTGGCGCTGTACCTTGGCCTGAGTTATCTGGGCCTGATGTCCCTGCATTCGGTGGTGCCCACCTTGGGCACCGGCATGTTCTGCCTGCTGCTGGCGCCGGAGTTCTATGCGCCGTTGCGGCGTCTGGCCGCGCATTACCATGACCGCGCCAATGCGTTGGCGGCAGCGGCCGAGGTCGAGCGCCTGCTGGTTGACGATCAGGACCTGGCGACAGTTGCCGCCGCCGCGGCACCGTTGGTGGCGCCGGAACCGGCACAGCTGCATGCGCCGCTGGTTTCGGTGCGCAATGTGGTTTTGCGTCCGCAAGGCGCTACCCATGATGTGTTGAAGGACTTTTCGCTGGAGATCGGCGACGGTCAGCGCCTGGCCCTGATCGGTCCCAGTGGCAGCGGCAAGAGCACCTTGCTGGAAGCCCTGGCCGGCTGGCTGCCGCCGCGCGAAGGTCGAATCGTGGTCCGCGATGGAGTGCGCATCGCTTACGCCGGCCAGCGCCCCTACCTGTTCCATGGCTCGATTGCTGACAACCTGCGCATGGCCGATCCGGCGGTGAGTGCTGCGCGGCTGCAGGCGGTTGCTGAAGTCGCGCAGGTGATGCGTTTCGCCAAGGATCTGCCGATGGGTTTGAACACGGTGATCGGTGAGCGCGGATTCGGCCTGTCCGGCGGCGAGGCGCGGCGCATAGGGCTGGCGCGGCTGTTGCTGCTGGAGCCGGACCTGTTCCTGCTGGACGAGCCCACGGCGTTTCTCGACCCGCAGACCGAAGCGGATCTATTGCAGGCACTGGCCGCACATACCCGTGGCCGCACCGTGCTGATGGCCACTCACAGCGAGGCGGCGATGCGCTGGGCCGACAAGGTCATCGACCTGCAGGATTACGAGCAGGCAGAAGTGCAGGGAGAGCGCGCATGAGCCCGCAGACGATGCGTGATGTATTCAAGCGGCACCGCTGGCGTCTGGTCCTGGCTACCGTGCTGCTGTTCACCACCATGCTGGCCGGGGTTGGCCTGCTGGGTCTGTCCGGCGGCTTCCTCACGGCGGCGGCGTTGGCCGGCGCCTTGGGCATGGGCAGTACCTTCAATTTTTTCTCACCGTCGGCAGGCATCCGCGGGTTGACGATGGCGCGCATCGCTTCGCGTTATTTCGAGAAGCTCGTAGGCCATGACGCGACCTTGCGGATTGCCCGTGACCTGCGCGTGTGGTTTTTCCAACGGGCACTGCCATTGGCGCCGGCGCGGCTGGGCAGCAGCCGTACCGGCGAGCTGCTGGCACGGCTGATCACCGATATCGGCGAAGTCGATGGTTTGATGGTGCGTGCCATCAGTCCGTTGTTGGCCTTGGCCGGTATCGCGCTGGCAACGGTTGCAGCAGCGGCGTTGATCTATTGGCCAGCGGCGCTGCTGTTGCTGGTGCTTGCTGTATTGGTGGGTATTGGCGTGCCGGTGTTCGCGGTGCGGCGTGGCGATGCGGTAGAGGCCGGACGCGCGCAGCAGCGCGCCAGCCTGCGCACCTTGGCGTTCGAGGGTTTGGAAGGTGCGGCCGATCTCACCGCCTTGGATGCACGCGATGACTGGGCCTTGCGTGTGGATGCAGCGGCGCAGCAGTTGGCGCGCAGCGATCAACGGCGTCGCGGTCGTTTGATCGGCGGCAATGTGCTGCATTCGGCCCTCGCCGGGCTGGGTCTGTTGGCGATGCTGTGGCTGGCTTTGACGGCGTTCCAGGCTGGCAAGGTGGAAGCGCCATATGCGGCGACCTTGGTGTTCCTGACCGTTGCGCTGCTGGAGGTTGCGGCGGGCAGTGGCATCGCCTGGCAGGCCTTGCAGTCGGCGCGGGTCGCCGGCAAGCGTCTGCGGCAGATTGTTGATCAGCCACCAGCGGTGCAGGAGCCGGCACAGCCGCATGCGGTGCCGGCAGGTGCAGCGGCGGTGGCGTTCGAACAAGTGGTGTTTGCCTGGCCGGGCGAGACGCGGCGTTTGCTGGATGGCGTGGATCTGCAACTGGCGCCGGGTGATCGCATTGCCATTCGTGGCGACAGCGGCTGCGGTAAGACGACCTTGTCAGCCTTGCTGCTGCGGCTATGGGACCCACAGCAAGGGGTAGTGCGTTTCGGCGGTGTCGATCTGCGTGAGTTCGCCCAGGGCGACTGGTACCGGCAGATTGCCTGGTTGCCGCAGGGCGCGCCGGTGTTCGCCGGCAGCATTGCCGAGAACCTGCGATTGGGTGATCCACAAGCCAGCGATGCAGCCCTGTGGGCGGTGCTGGCGCAGCTGCGCTTGAGCGACTGGGCGCAGCAACAAGGTGGGCTGGGCGCGTGGGTGGGCGAGAACGGCGCCACCATGTCGGCGGGTCAGGCGCGGCGTTTGGCCCTGGGGCGCGCGCTGCTGCGCAATGCGCCGATCATGGTGCTGGATGAGCCGACCGAGGGCTTGGACGTGGATACCGCGCATGCCTTGCTGATCGATCTGGCCGCGGCACTGGGCCAGCGCAGCCTGTTGATGATCACCCACGACCGCTTGCCGGAAGGCGTGGTGCAGCGCGAGTACCGGTTGCAGCAGGGGTGGTTGAGCCTGCAGTAGCCAGTACGGAGCCGGGTCTGCCGGCTCCGATGCAATCAAGGCTGCGGCAGGAAAGTACGAGCGTTCAGCGTGCTTTGTTCCCACGCCAGCGTTTGAAACAGTAGGCAACGACGCTGGCGATCGGCACCGTGACCATTGGGCCGAACAGGAAGGCCAGCCCATCCTGCGCATCATGGTGACCGGTCACGTCCCATACAAAGCGCAATCCAAGATAGGGCGCGAGCAAACCGCCGAGCAGCGCTGCAAGCAGAACCGCAAGCCAGGTGCGGCGGCACACTGCGCTGGCGGCCCAGCCAAAGCCAACGCTGGCTGCAATTGCGACCAACCAGAAGGTCATGGTGGATTCCTGCTAGGCGGGTCAACGGCTGGGTTGGTCGTCATTGGGCCATCATTGCATGGGTTGGCGGAGGATGGCTTTCCACTTCTCCGGCCCGGCTTGTCTGGTGGCGCTCAGGTAGATCTCGTGGTGTTTGCCGCGCAATGCGGAGTGCTCGCTGACGAAGGCATGCAGGCGCTCAACCGTCGGGCCTTATCCTGCTTGCCGACTTCTGCTGGCTGCTCAGCGACTGCCGCCATCCAGATAGGGGCGCGACTGCAGGATGAGTATGTCGTCGCCAACAACCGCCCACTCAATGTCCTGATCGACACCGCCCAGCGCCTGTTTGGTACGGCTGCCAACTGCTGCCAGCCTGGCGATCAAGGCATCGGTCAATACTTGGCGGGAGCCGGTCAGTGGCACCTCGCGCACACCGCCGCTGGCATTGGCCACCAACTGTGTGTCTTCGGCCGAGCGGCTGAGCACCTGCACTGCTTTTGACCAGTTCGAATACATCACCTGTTCGGCTTGCCGCTTGCCTTCCACCACGCGGATGCCGAGGCCACGTTTTGCCGATATGTAGGTGATATGGCGACGCCCTGCATCGAATGGGTCACGGGTAATCATCACGCCCGAGCTGTCCGACGGCGCCGCCAGCTGCACCAGTACCGCCATCGCCACCGCATCCTGGCCAAGGCCGGCGGCGCGGCGTGCTTCGTAGGCCTCGAAGTTGTAAACCGACGCCCACACTGTCTGCACCGCACGCAGCAGCGCTTCAGCGCCGACCACGTTGGGCACGGTCGTATACAGGCCGGCACCGCTGAAATTCGGCAGGTCTTCCGAGTTGGAAGAGCTGCGTACGAACACGCCGCGTCCCTGCAATTGGTTCTGCCACTGCGACTGCAGGCTGCGGACCAACGCCGGGTCCGGCGCTGCGCTGCTGATCTCAGCCCGCAGCGCGCTGAGTGCGTCACGGCGCGCCTTGGCATCGCTGGCGAAGCCGGGCTGCTGCTGTAACGCGGCTAGGCGCTCGTTGATGCGCAGTTTCTGCATTGCAGATTGGTAATACGAGAAGGGGACGCAGAATCCGTCCGGGACCCGTGCAGACGGCGGTAGTGCGGATTTCAAGGTGCCCAGATTGGCAGCCTTGACCCCGCAGTGACTGCTGTCCCTGGCACGAAGTGCCGAAAGCGGCTTCAGTGCGCTTACCGATACGTCGGGCCTCGGTAGACTGCGTATGGTGGCCTGCGCGGTTCTGGAGGGCGCAGTGGCAGCGCGAAGGGCTGGCCGCACCTTGTAGTTGTTGTTGGTGACTTCCAACTCGATCCACTGTCCGTCGTAAACGCGCAATGCGGCCTGCGCGTCGCGGACATAGACGTTGGGGATACGCCAACCCTTGGCCAGCAGGTTGACGTGTGACAGCAGTGTCGATGGACGCTGGGTGACAAGGCCGGCCACCGGTGGCAGCGAGATCGGCACTTCATCCAGCACTACGATGTCCTGCGGCGATAGATCGCTCGCCTGCTCGACCGAGCGGATGATGCGCAGACGGCCCTGTGCGGTACCCGTGTTCAACGGCAGGAAGGACTGCTCACGCAGTAACGCTTCCTGGGTAACGAAGGCCAGCCCTGCGGTACGTGCAGTTTGTTCGTGCAGGGTGGAGTTGGTCTTGAAGCGGATTGGCTCGTAGAACGATCCGCGCACCAACTGGTCGGTCTGCCTGAGCAGGGCCGGTGTCAGCTGGTCGCCTTCCCAGAATTCATAGGTATAGCCGGGCAGGTCGCGCTGCCAGCTTACGGTGCCGAACAGGAAGCGCCGTTGCGGATCTTTGTACTGCGCGTTGAGCGTAGCCTTGTTCAGCTGCGGCAGAAGCCGCTCGCGGCGCACGAAGTGCTCGTGCAGTTCGTAGCGTGGCGTATTGATGTAATAGATGCGGGCCGGGTCGCGCCGATCGATGGTGAAGATCAGATGCGGCATTTCCAACGGCGTGCCGGGGTTGTAAACGCGCGCCAGACGCATGAAGTCATCACGGCTACCAATGCGCGGCAGATGCGCCGGGGTTTGCGCGCTGTCGGTGGCAGCTGCAGTTGTACCTTGTCGGGCCTCGTAAGGCGAAGGCTTGCGGGCGGTTTGCGCCAGCGCGGCAGGAATCGCACTGAGCAGGAAAGCGCAGAAGACGAGACGCTGCAAACAAACGAGGCGCAGTGCGGACTGCGTACGGGCTCGATCCATGATGCCGTGCTGGAACTGGTGGAGGGCAGATGATAAGCGACCGGCGTCTGCCGGGCTGTGTACCGGCTAGCTGCAACGCTGAAAGCAGCGCAATCTCACTGGTGTGGTTTGCAGCGGCGCAGCCCGTTAAGCGTTGCGCCTCCTGGGTGTGAGGTTCAGCTGATTTTCCCGGTCGTCCGCCAACAAATCCGAGTGCGCAGTGCTTGCCCGGGCCGGGTTGAGGTCAAGACCCTCGACCTATTGGGGAATCACCAGTTTTCCGCTGGCAAGCAACCAGATTGCGGCGATATTGAGCACAACCGTCAGCCAGAACACGAGCTGGAAGCTGGACTTGCTGGTTTTGTGCCGGAACAGGCCTTGGCCGATCAGCGCGCCCGGCCAGCCGCCGAGCAGGGAGAGCAGGTGCAAGGTGTTTTCGGGGGTGCGCTGTTCGCCACGGGCCGCTGCGCCCTTGTCGTAGAGATAGAAGCCCAGCGCAACGACGCTCATCCCGCCGATCAAGGGCAAGGTCCAGTCAGGTACGAGCTTGGCAACCCATAGTCCGAGTACGCAGAGCAGGGCGCATACGCCCAGCAATACATGCGGCAGGCGCGCGGTAAACGGGGCGCGCTTTGGTTTGGAAGTGACGGCTTTGGCTGCAGTTGCCGAACGCACTGCGATGGCATTGAGGCGGCCGCGTTCGTCCTTGCGCAGCGCGTAGCTGATCAGTACGCCGTTTGCGGGCCGCTGCGCGCGCTGCTCGAAAGCCTTGATATGGACGAAGGCGCGGTCACCGCCGCCGTTCGGGATCACAAAGCCGAAACCCTTGTCGTCGTTCCAATCCTGCAGCCGTCCTTGATAGCGCATTGAGCTTGCCCCCGTTTGTTGTCGCTATTGCAGCGCAAACGTGAGGGGCTGTGAAGCCATTTTTCTGCATAGGGGCTATTTTTGTGGGAGCGGCGTAAGCCGCGAAGCAGAGGCTTCATCAGATTGCAAAGATGCCAAGACCTTCAACATTGTCAGCTTCGCTGCTTACGCCGCTCCCACAAAAAAGCCGGCTGCATCGGTCATTTCTTGTGTGTAACACTACAGCTGAATCGAGCCCGTTCAAGGCTCGTCACGAACCCGCAGGAAGCGCGGAAAACGTGGTAACCCGTGCACGGTCAGGCCGTTGTAGCGGTAGGTGATGTTGCTTCCAATCGGCGGTGGATCGGCGCGCTGCGCATCACTCAGGCCGCTGCCGATGCGGAACTGTGCGCCGCTGTCGGTGCGCATCAACAGCGCGCCAACCAGGCCGGTGTATTTCCCCTTGCCGGGGACGTAGCCGATCACACGCGCTTCGGCGTCGTCATGCAGCTTGAGTTTGAACAGACCGTTGCTGCGGCCGGCGCTGTAACGATTGTCTTGGTGATGAAGCATCACGCCTTCGCCGCCGGCTTGTACGATGCTGCGAAGATGGCGATGCAGGCTTTCCGTATCGGGCAGGCGGCGTTGTTCTATGGCGAAGAGATAGGGGCTTGGCTGATTGGCGACTATCCGGCTCAGTTGGTCGTGGCGCCGGGCAAAGCCGCCTGTGGCGCTGGGTAGGTCGAAGGCCATGAAGCGCAGTTTGCGCCACTGTGCCTCGTCGGGCGAGGTGCTGCGGGTCAGTGCGCTGGTGGCTTCGAACTGACCGCGTGCCACCCACAACTCGCCGTCGATCAGCTGCTTGGGCCAGCCTTGGGTAAACCAAAAGGGGGCCGCGATGCGGTGGCCGGCACGGGTCCAGAGTGCGTGGCCATCCCAGCGTGCGCGCACACCATCAAGCTTCTCGCTGACCAGATACTGCGATACATCCGGTCCGTCCTGCCAGCTGCTGGCCAGCATCAACGGTGGTGAGGCAGCGAGCGCTGCGTTGAGCGAGCCGCACAGGAAGAACAGCAGAAGCACGAGCAGGCGCGGCATGACCAGCCTCCAGTTGTTGGAGGCCCAAGGGTGCTGTGCGGCGCATGCAGGCAGCCATCAGCGGCCACCTGCATTGAAGGTCGGCGCAATGTTTACGCGCCTGTCGGCAGTGTCTGCAGGAACTGCGCTACGGCGGGACCGAAACGGTCGTAATCAACCAGAAACGCGTCATGGCCCTGCGGCGAATCCATACCGATGAACTGGGTGTCCGCACCGCCTGCGCGCAGTCCGTCGGCGATCTGTTGCTGCTGCTCCACCGGGAACAGGATGTCCGTATTGGCACCGATGGCGAGCGCACGTTCAACCCGGATCTTCGCCAGCCCGGCCAGTACATCGCCATCGGCGTACTCGGCCAGGTCGAACCAGTCCATCGAGCGGCCGAGGTAAAGATAGCAGTTCGGGTCGAAGTGGCGCACGAAGCGGCGGGCGTGGCCCTCCAGGTAGCTCTCTACCTGGAATTCGAGGCCGAACGGATCTTCGTCGGTCTGGTCCGAGTCCAGCCGCACGCGGCCGAAACGGCCGTCCCATTCCAGCGCCGAGCGATAGGTGATGACGCCGAGCTTGCGCGCCATGCGCATGCCCGACTCGGGGTAATGCAGCTCGTCGTAGTCGCCGTTGTTCCATGCCGGGTCGAGGCGGATGGCCTCTCGTTGCAGTGAGCGGATGGCGATCGAGAACGGCAGGGCGCGGGCGCTGCCGGAGATGTTGATATGGCTGCGGGCGATGCCGGGGTGTTGCAGCAACACGGCCAGGGCAGTCATGCCCCCCATCGAGTTGCCGATCAGGCAGGCCAGCTGCTTGATGCCGAGTGCGCGCACGACCTCAGCGGCGGCATTGGCCACGTCTTCAATCGACAACTCCGGGAAGGACAGTCGGTAGGTCTTGCCGGTAGCCGGATCCAGCGAAGCTGGACCGGTAGAACCTTTGCAGCTGCCCAGCGAATTGACGCAGATGACGAACCAGCGATTGGTATCAATCGGTTTGCCGGGGCCGAGCATAGGTTCCCACCAGCCATTGGCCGGGTTGCCGGCATTGCTGGCGGCGTGCGCATCGGGCGACAGGCCGGTGACGATCAGGATGGCGTTGCTGGCATCGGCGGCCAGCGTGCCCCAGGTTTCGTAGGCGACATGGGCGCCGATCAGGCTGCCGCCGCGTTTCATCGGGAACGGCGAGGACAGCGCATGGAAACGGCTGCCATCAGGAATGAATTCAGTCATCGGCCAATTTTAGCGGGGATGCCGGGCGCATCTTCGCATGGATGATAACCAGTGGTTATTTGGGTATTGCTGGTGCGCTGCGGCCGGGAGAGCGCAGCGCGCCGGGAAGCAGTGTTCCGATGGTGATTCCTGCCATGCGCGATCAGCCCCGGATGCGCTGTGCTTACCCGGGCAACAGCGATGTCGCGAGCCGGCTTCTGCCTTTTGTGGGAGCGGCGTAAGCCGCGAAGCTGACATTGCTTGAGCACATGGCATCTGTGTTATCTGATGGATGTGCTCGCTTCGCGGCTTACGCCGCTCCCACAAGACAGCTTGCAGCGCGCTATTGACCCAGCGTGATCGTCAACGGCTTATCAGTCGGCAGCTTGATCTTGATCGGTGCCGACTCGACATCGCCTTCGCCGCGCATGGCGGTGCCGCTGGCGGACAGGCGGGCGAACACTTCCACTTCCGGCAGGGCTGACAGCTTCTGGGTGGGCATTGGGCTGTCGCCATCGTCGAGGGTGACGGTCAGTGGCGCTGTCTGCGCAGGGTGACGCTCGACGGCGACCGGCATCGGCGGACCGCCGGGAACACGCGCGATGACGAAGATGGTTTCCTTGCCCGAGGTGGCGCGCGCGGCCAAAGCCGGTGCGAGCGTCACCGTTATGGTGATGCCTGAGCTGCTGGGCGCTGCCGCCGCCGCTGCTGTTGCCGGGGCGCTGCCGGTAGTGGTGCCCGGAGTCTTGCCACGGGCGATATCGATCTGTTCCTGCAGCGCGGTGGCAGCCGCGGGCTCCAGTCGTGGCAGCAGGCTCTCCCAGGTCTGCGCGGCCTGTTCGTTCTGGCCTTGCTGACGCTGCACGATGCCGCTCAGCCAGATCACCCGTTCGTTGTCCGGTGCAATCTGGCGGGCGTGGGCAAGCCATTGCTGGGCGGTTTCGTCGAACAGGAACTTGGGGTCGGCCTGGGCGCGGGTCTGTGCGGCTTCGAGCAGCAGGCCGGGTTCGTCGGGCGCCAACTGTGCGGCGCGCTGGTAGGCCGTAGCGGCATCGGCGACCTTGCCGATCTCCAGTTGCGAGCGGGCCAGCAGCACCCAGCCGTCGACGCGTTCGGGGTTCTGCTTCAAGGCGGCCTGCAGTTGGGCAATACCTTCCTCGATGGTCTGCGGTGCGGCGGCGGCTTCGGGCTGCGGCTGCATCGCTGCCGGGGTGCCCAGCAACTGGTACAGGCCCAGCGTAGCGACCAGCGCCATCGCAACCAGGCTACCCCAGATCCGTCGTTTGCCGGCGCGCCACAGCGGCCACAAGGTGATGCCGGTGGCTACTACCGCCAGTACTGCAGCGCCTGCCAGGAAGCCAGCATTTACCATTCGCGTTCTTCCTGACTGGCGTCGTCATTGCTGGCAACGGGAACGGCGCGGCCACGTCGCCGCACATACACGACCAACAGCACGGCGCCGGCCAGCAACAGCAGGCCGGGGCCAAACCAGAGCAGCGCGGTGCCGGCTTCCAGCTGCGGGCGGTACAGCACGAATTCGCCGTAGCGATCGACCAGGAACTGCTTGATCTCGGTGTCGCTGCGGCCTTCGTGCATCAGCTTGAGCACTTCGCGGCGCAGGTCGTGGGCGATCTGCGCGTTGGAGTCGGCCAGCGATTGGTTCTGGCATTGCACGCAACGTAGCTCGGCGGTCAGTGCGTGGAAGCGCACTTCCTCGGCACGATCGCGGTACTGCAATGGGCTGGGGTCGCCGGCCGGCTGCGCGCTGGCCGCGAAGGCCAGGCACAGCCACAGCAACACACCAGCCCAGACCTTCATCGGGTGGCTCCGAAGTCCGGTGCGCCGTGCCTGCCACCGGCGGCGGCCTCCACTTTCTCCAGCGCCGGAATCAGCTGTTCGTCCATGACCTGCTGGGTGAGGGCGCCGCTGTACTTCCAGCGCACAATGCCGCTGCCATCGACCAGGAAGGTTTCCGGTGCGGCGGCGATGCCCCAGTCCAGCGCGGTGCGGCCTTCCTGATCGGCCAGCACCACCATGTACGGGTTGCCCAGCTGCTCCAGCCAGCGCAGTGCTTCGCTGGGTTCGTCCTTCCAGTTGTAGCCGACCACGCGCACGCGCTTGGTCTCTGCGAAGCGGGTGAGGATGGGGTGTTCATCGCGGCAGGTCGGGCACCAGCTGCCCCAGACGTTGAGCAGGTAGGGGGCACCGCGCAGCTGCTTGTCGGTGACATGCACGCTGGGGTCATGCAGCACCGGCAGGGAGAAGGCCGGGGCCGGCTTGTTGATCAGCGCCGAGGGCAGGCTGTCGCGATCGGGCTTGCCGGAGCGGCTTACGCCGTACAGCATCAAACCCATCAGGCCGAGGAAGAACAGTGCGCCGAGGACGATGGCGACTGGCGGCAGGCGATGCTTGGTTTTG
Organism: Stenotrophomonas sp. STEN018; assembly: GCF_056760235.1. Taxonomy (NCBI): domain Bacteria; kingdom Pseudomonadati; phylum Pseudomonadota; class Gammaproteobacteria; order Lysobacterales; family Lysobacteraceae; genus Stenotrophomonas; species Stenotrophomonas sp. STEN018. The sequence continues at coordinate 38,600 of NZ_JBRREK010000015.1, read as the reverse complement.
GATTCGGGCGAGGGACTATTCATTTCGATTTCTCAGGCAGCCGGCGGAAACGGCGGTCGACGGCGGTAATGAAACCGCCCAGCGCCATCAGCGCCGCGCCCAACCAGATCCAGCGGACAAAAGGTTTGATCTGTACGCGCACGGCCCAGGAGCCGTCGCCCAGTGATTCTCCCAGTGCCACGTAGATATCGCCACCCAGGGCGGGGTGGATGCCGGCTTCGGTCATTGGTTGGCCGCCGCTGGCGTACATGCGTTTTTCCGGGTGCAGGCGGGTGATCAAGGTGTCACCGCGCAATACCTGCAGGTGCCCGCGGTCGGAGTGGTAGTTGGGGCCGTCGGTAGCATCCACACCTTCAAACAGCAGCGTATAGCCGCCAGCGTCGATGGATTTGCCCGGCGCCAGTGCGACTTCGTGCTGCACATGCAGGGCTTCCACCAGCAAGGCGCCGACCAGGAACACGGCGACCCCGAAGTGGGCGATCAGCATGCCCCAGCTTTCGGCATTGAGCCGACCGTTCTTGCGCAGCCGCGTCCACAGGTAATAGCCGGTGCCGCCAGCTACCCATACAGCACCTGCAATACCGATGCCGGTCTTGAACCTGCCCTGCGGTGCCATCCACCAGCCGAGGATGCCCAGCACCACTGCCAAACCAGCCCACGGCGCGAGTAGCGCCAGCGTGCGCAGGCCTTGCTCGCGCTGCCAGCGGCTGAGCGGGCCAAACGGCAGCAGCACGATCATCGGTGCCATCAACAACACGAACAGGGTGCCGAAGTACGGCGGGCCCACCGAAACCTTGCCCAGATCCAGCGCATCGGCCAGCAGCGGATACAAGGTGCCGAGCAGCACCATGGCGCAGGCGCAGCTGAGCAGCAGATTGTTGGCCAGCAACAGGCTTTCGCGTGAGTTGAGTGCAAATGCGCGGCGCGGATCGGCGCTGTTGCCGCCGATGCCGGGTGCACGGATTGCATAGAGCAGCAGCGAGCCTCCAACCACAATGCCAAGGAAGATCAGGATGAACAGGCCGCGTGAAGGATCGGCGGCAAACGAGTGCACGCTGGTCAGCACGCCCGAGCGCACCAGGAAGGTGCCAAGCAAGGACAACGCGAACGCTGCGATCGCCAGCAGCAGGGTCCAGCCGACAAACACGCCGCGCTTTTCGGTGGCGGCTTGCGAGTGCAGCAGGGCGGCGCCGACCAACCACGGCATGAAGCTGGCGTTCTCCACCGGGTCCCAGAACCACCAGCCGCCCCAGCCCAGCTCGTAGTACGCCCACCAGCTGCCCAGCGCGATGCCGATGGTCAGGAAGCCCCAGGCCGCATTGGTCCACGGCCGGGTCCAGCGCAGCCAGCGCACGTCGATGCGGCCATCGATCAAGGCCGCAATGGCGAAGGCGAACGGCACCGCGAAGCCGACGTAGCCCAGATACAGCAGGGGCGGGTGGATGATCAGCCCCGGATCCTGCAGCAGCGGGTTCAGGTCGTGACCTTCGCTCGGTGCCGGCAGCAGACGCGCGAACGGATTGGAGGTGAACAGCAGGAAGGCGAGGAAGCCGACGCTGATCATGCCCATCACTGCCAGCACCCGCGCCATCACCTCGGGCGGCAGCTGCCGCGAGAACGCGGCAACCGCGGCGGTCCACAGTGCCAGCACCAGGGACCACATCAGCAACGAACCTTCGTGCGCGCCCCACACCGCCGAATAGCGGTAGATCATCGGCAGCAGCGAATTGGAGTTGTCGGCGACATAGCGCAGCGAAAAATCCTGGCGGACGAAGGCAATCGTCAGCACCACGAAGGCCGCCAGCACCATGGTCAGCTGCAGCATCGCCGCCGGGCGTGCGATCGCGGTAAGTGCCGGGATGCCACGCTGGGCGCCGACAAGTGGCAGGACGCTTTGCAGCAGGGCTGCCAGCAGGGCGAGGATCAGTAATACCTGTCCGATTTCACCGAGCACTCAGGGCGTTTCCGTAGTTGGGGTGGTGGCCGGGACCTGATGCTTGTCGTGCGCCACGCCCATCTTGTCGGCCAGCTCCTTGGGCATATAGGTCTCGTCGTGTTTGGCGAGCACGTCTTCGGCGACGAATACGCCGTTGGCCATACGCCCGGTGGCGACCACCGCCTGACCTTCGCGGAACAGGTCGGGCAGGATGCGGTCGTAGGTAACAGGCAGCATTGCGTCACCGTCGGTGACCTCGAAGCGCGCCAGCAGCGCACCGGGTTCGCGCTTGAACGAACCCTTGGCCACCATGCCGCCCAGCCGGAAGCGCGCGTCCGGAGCGACCTTGCCAGCTTTGACCTCGGCCGGCGTGTACAGATAGGCGATGTTGCGCTGCAAGGCGGTGCTGACCAGGGCGACGGCGGCGCCGGCTACCAGTAGCGCCAGCAGAACCCACAACAGCCGACGGCGCTGGGTCGGGCTCATCGGCTCAGTTCCTCGTCAACCGGCGCTGCGCCGCTGCGGCTGGCGCGGTTGATGCGTGCGCGCGCCTCGCGCAATTGCTGGCGGATCTGCAGGCGCGGCACGATGAAGTCCCAGGCCAGCACGATGAAGAACACTGCATAGGCCAGTGCGACGTATTTGAAATAGGTCATGCCGATTTCTCCAGCCTCTCGCGCAGCCAGGCCTTGCCGACTTCGCGGCGCAGGTTGTCGGCACGCGCGCGCGACAACAGTGATCCAACGAACCAGAACTTGGTGGCCAGCACCATGATCCACAGCGGCAGGATCATGCTGCTGTCCATGCTGGAGTCGCCGAACACGCGGATGGTCTGGCCCTGGTGCAGCGAGTTCCACCACACCACCGAGTAGCGGATGATCGGCAGCATCACCACGCCGACGATTGCCAGCAGGCCGGCGGCGCGGGCGGCGGCGCGGCGGTCATCGATGGCGCCGTACAACCCCATCACGCCCAGGTACATGAACAGCAGGATCAGTTCAGTGGTCAGGCGCGGGTCCCAATCCCACCAGGTGCCCCACATCGGCTTGCCCCAGATGCTGCCGGTGAGCAGTGTGATCAGAGTGAATGCGGCGCCGATGGGCGCGCAGGCCATGGCCAGGATCTCGCACAGTTTGATCCGCCAGATCAGCGCGATAGCGCTGTAGAAGGCCATCAGTCCGAATACGAACAGGCTCATCCACGCTGACGGCACGTGGATGTACAGGATGCGGAAGCTGTCGCCTTGCTGGTAGTCAGCCGGCACCACTGCAAGTGCCTGCCACAGGCCAAAACCGAACAGCGGCAGCGCGGCGATGTAACACCAGGTGGACCAACGGGCGGCGAAGGTGTCGAAGTAAGGCGGTGAGCCCAGCTTGTGAAACCAACCAACTAAACCTTTGAACATCCGCTCGCTCGCTGAGGAAGACGATGACCAGGCCGCGATCAACGGCCCAACCGGCTGGGCGGTGCGGGTTGCACCACCGTTGCTGTTTTCAGACTAGCGCACGATACCGCAATTTCGGAAAACCGGCGGGGACAGCGCGGCTTACTTGAGGGTGAGCGTGCCCTTCATCATCGAGGCGTGGCCCGGGAAGCTGCAGAAGAACGACAACGGCGCGGCTGCGGCGTTGAGGCGGGCGACCGGTATGGAAATGGAGGTGGTTTCGCCGCCGCCCACCACCTTGCTATGGGCGATGACGCGGCTGTCGCCGGCCTTGATGTAGTCCGCTGCCAGTCCGGCCTTCATGCCGTCGCTGTCGATGCCGGCCATGTCGGCGGTTTTGGCCACCACCACGTTGTGGCCCATGATGTTCTTGGCCATCTTGCCGGCGTGCTTGAGGTTGATGGTGAAGTTTGCGCAGCTCTTGGGTACGTCGATGTTGGTGGCGTTGAACTTCATCGCATCGTTGCCTTCCAGGCTGACCGAGCAGGTGTCTGCGGCGTAGGCGGAGGACGCAGTGCCGATCAGCAGCAGGGCAAGGAAGATTCGGGATTTCATGGGTGACTCCTCATCGGTGAATTCTTCAGCAGGATTACGGAAACACGCCGGGCTATGGCGTGCGGAGAGGTTCTTATTGCTTGAGCGATGAAAGCCAGGTGGACACCGCCTTGATGCTGTCCGCATCCAGTCGCTGACCGATGCCGTGCATGGTCCGGCTGTTGCTGGAGGCATCGATGGCATCATCGTGGAATTGCTGCAGGCGGGTCTGCAGATAGTCATCCTGTTGCCCACGCAAGGCGGGGTAGGCGGCGTAGGGTGTGCGTCCGCTGCGGTCGACAAACGCCGCCTGCGGATTGCCGCGTCCATCGGCACCGTGACAGCCTTGGCAGGGGGGGATGCCCTTGCTGCTGTCGCCGCCCATATAGATAGCCTGTCCTTGGCCGAGCAGGGCAGGGTCGAGGTCGATGGGTGGTGCACTGGGGTCAGCTGGTGGCACTGGCAGGTTGGCGTAGTAAGCGGATAGGTCGCGGATGTCCTGTTCTTCCAGTGCTGCGGCCATCGCGGTCATCGGGGATTCGGGCATGCGCCCGCTCTTGTAGGCCTGCAGTATCCAGTACAGATAGCTTTGCTTCTGCCCGGCAAGGTTCGGAAATGCCGGAGTAATGGCGATGCCGTCGGCACCATGGCAGGCGGCGCAGACCTCGGATTTGCTTTTGCCTGCCTGGGCGTCGCCGCTCGGTGCATGCGCTGTGCGCAGGTCGTAGCGGGCAGGTGGCGTGGGCGCGGCGCTTGCACTGCTGCCGTTTTCTGCAGGTGCGGCATCGGGCACCGTCGGTGGGTCGGCCTGCGAGGTGGCCGCTAGCGCGGCGATCAACCAGAGCGCCTTCATAAGGCCACCTCGAACAGCATGCCGACAAGATTGACGTTGTAACTGGACGGGCCGCCATCGGTATAGACGCGATGGTCGTAGACCAGGGTGTCTTCGAAGCCGAAGTAGTGCCAGTCCGACAGATTGCCGCGTTCATAGGTATCAAACAGGCGCAGGCGCATGCGTTTGTTCAGCGGCAGCGACAAGCCGGCAGTTACTGAATTTACCCGGTACACCATCATTGGATAGCTGCCGGTGGTCAGCGGCGCGTTGGCGGGCGTGGTCAGGGCGGCCGGTGAGTTCATCCGGTAGCTGGTCTTGCCGCTCGAATAGGTCCAGTTCCAGGCCAGATCCAGGGTGGCGCGGCCAAGCCGGCGGGTGAAGTTCAGCCCGGCATAGTGATTGCGTTGCGCATCGTCCATCCACCAGCGGTTGGCATCGGGATAAGTGGGGCCGCCGAGCTCAGGGTCGGAGCCGACGGCATCGTTGACATTGGCAAACACCAGGGTGGAGCGGTCATGCCCGTACCAGGCGCTGGCGGTGGTATCGGGGTTGGGTTGCCATTCCCATTGCACGCTGCCGGCATAGGTATCGAAGCGCTGCCGGCCAATCTGTGCGTCATAGCGGTTGCGGTCGCCGCGCAGCGAGGCATAGACGGTCATGTCGTGCGGCAGGATGAAGGTGGCCATCAGGTCGAGCTTCTGCTGGGTCCGCGAAGCGATGTCGTATTTGCGCAGGTTGGAGACTGTATGCGGGCTCAACCCACCTGCAGGCTCGACGAAGCCGGGCAGGGAGCTGGAGAAGGTGAACTCGTAGGGATCGTAGTAGTACTTGCTGCCGCTGCGGTCCAGATAGGAATAGTTGGCGCGGAAGGTGAGCCAGTTGAGCGCGCGGTTGTTCCAGCCAAGCTTGAGCAGGTTGTCGTGGGTGGTGGCGACTTCGCGGTGTGCGCGTTCGATGGCGGTATAGGTGTAACTGGCCGACAAGGTGTTCTTGTTGCTGCTGCGGAAATCCGCGCCGGTCGAGATCTCGCGGGTTTCCTTGTCCAATGGCAGGTTGCGAATGCGGGTGAGCACCGAGGCATTCGGTCCGCGATCCCACACGCCCATTTCACCCGGAACCACGCTGCCTTGGGCGCCGTTCTCGGCGATGTAACCGTATTGATCGGTGAGTGGGTTGTAGGCCCAGTAGGTGCCGCTGTAGTCCTCGCGCAGGTAGCGTGCGGTGTTGCGCCAGGTGACATCGTCGTTCGGCATCAGCACCAGTCGCGCATCCAGCTTCTGGTTGTTGATGGCCAAACCGGCGCGTTTGCGCGACAGCGCATCGGTGGTGTTCCAGTTGGCGCAGTCGTAGATGAAGGGCGGCGCCAGCGCTTGCCCGAACTGGCCCTGGCAATCCATCGGGGCCAGCAGTTTGTCGTTCTGGCGCATCGTGGTCAGCGCCATGTTTACCGAGAAGTCACCATTCCAGGACGGCAGCTTGCGACCGAAGGTGGCGCCGAGGCGGTGGTAGTCGTTCTCGGGCTCGTAGGCGAACGAACCCTGCGTAAGCGGCGGCGTGTACGCACCGGCCACCGAGTACAGACCGTAAGGCACCTGATAGTCGTAGGAACTGTGCGCATTGCGGAAAAACGAACCGGTGTAGTTGAAGTCGGTGCGCCAGACGTTGCCGACAAAGCGGAAGCCACCCATGAAGTTGAGCGTGCTGTCATCGATGGGGCGCGGAATCTCATAGATGCCGCCATTGGCCGGGAACGGATAGTTGAAGAAGAACGGACCGCCGAACGGCCTTGCGCCGCTGCGCTCCTCGTGGCTGAGGCTGGCATAGCCACTCCAACGCGGGTTGAGCAGGTAGTTGATGCTCACACCAACTTTGTCGCGGACCACGCTCAAACTGGTGAAAGGCTGGGCCGCGGATAGCGCAGCCACCTGCGCTGCGCTGCTGCCGGCAGCGCTCAGGCCCGGCTTCAGAGTCAGATGTGAGCTGCCCACGCCATCCCAGATCGAGCGCGCGTTGCCGCTGAGTACATTTGGCGTGCTGCGCACGAAGGCCTGGACCTTGTAGCGGCCGGCTTGGCCAAATACCGCGCGCAGGTATTGGTTGTCCCGATCCAGATGGCTCATGCGCACATCGGCGTAGCTGCCGTCGCTGGCCCGGCGCAGGCTGAAGTCGGCCTGCAGGATCACTCCGTCGTCCGCATCGCGGAAGCGCCGCCAGTTGCTGTTTCGGGTGTCGCCGTTGACATGCAGGTAGCCGAGGGCGGCACTTCCTGACCAGCTCCAGCCGCTCTCGCCCAGCGGCTTTGCTTCGGCCATCCGCGGTGCGCAGCCATATAGAAAGCCGGTGGGGGTGCGCTTGGGTTCGGCGCTCAGCCAGCTGCCGCCTTCTGGGTCACAACCTTCCCAGCCGATCCGGCCGCTGGGGTCCAGCCAGTTGCCGAACTGCAGGTCGATACCGGCGCCGCTGTCCTGGGCCTGGGCGAGGCCGGCGATCATGGCCAGGGACAACAGTGAGCAGCGGCGGTTCCTTGAACGATTCCGTGTGCACATGCCGTTCTCCCTCTACTTGTGCAGACGTGGGCCGGAAGGGTGATTGGAGCCGTGGACCTGGGCGTGGCAGGTGATGCAGCCGCGGCCCATCAAGCGCTCATCAGCTGTCAGCCCGTTGCCCAGGGAGGTTTCGGTCTGCAGGTCGTTGGGGTGGCGGGTATGTGAGTGGCACTGCTGGCACAACATCGGGATCGGTGCGACCAGCAGTGCGTGCTGGTTTGAGCCGTGCACCTGATGGCAGTTCAGGCAGCTCTCGCGCACTGGCGCGTGCTCGAACAGGAACGGGCCGCGTTTCTCGGCGTGGCATTGGTAACAGGTTTCGTTGACCGTGTCGGTCTTTAGCAGGGTGGGGTTGAGCGTACCGTGCGGGTTGTGGCAATCCACGCAGCTGATCGCGCCTTCGGGTAGCGGCATATGCGAGCGGCGGTTGAACTGCTGGCGGATGTCCTTGTGGCAGGTAGCGCAGGTTTCGCTGACCGATTGCTTGGCGGTCAAACCTTCGGCCGAAAATTTGACCATCGGGTTGTGGCAGTCGCTGCACGAAAGATCATTGCGTTGATGCACCGAGCCAAGCCATGCATCGCGTGGGCCACCGGAATGGCAACCCAGGCAGCTCTCGGTCTGGTTCGCCACCGGCGTGCCGCCGTCATGGGTATAGGCAATGATCGAACCCTTCTGGGTCGGGTTGGCCGCATGCACCGAGCCGGGGCCGTGGCAGGCCTCGCAGGTTGCGGTGTTGGGATTGGCGGCCAGTGCGACCTGCATGCCAGCGGCATGCGCGGTATGGGCAAAGTTGTCGTTCTCTTTGCCGTGGCAGGCAGTGCAGACCTGCTGGCCTACCGGTTTGGCCTCCGGGTGTGCCTTGTTGCGCGCCGGCACAGCGTCGGCGAAGCCGGGCGGGGCATTGAAACCGTGTCCGGTTTGGGTGGAGGCGAACTGGGTCTCGGGCAGCTTTACGGCTTGTCCGTTGGCGTTGGCCTTGACTGGCGCCAGCCACGCGACGGAGACCAGAATCGCGGTTGCGATCAGCATCAGCAATGCAAGATAGAACCGCACGACCCCCTCCTTTGCGCTGTCCCTGCCGATAGGTGGGTGACAGCGGGCAATCAGAACGTAATGGCGATTACGTCGCGATTCTGGGAGTGTCTTGGGTACAGTTCAAGCTGCGTTGCAGCAAGCTTGGGTTCAGTTTCGAGGGAGCGCGCCGGCCATGAACAGGCGTACCGCCGCGCGGGCTTGTTCCTGGGCCCGGGGCAGGTCGCTGGCAACCACGCGGCCATTGACCGAACGCAGGATCAAGCCGCCGATCACCACCATGTAGAAGAAATGCGCGGCTTGTTCGGGGTTTTCGATGTACATGCGCCCAGCTGCGGTCTCGCGGGCGAAGTATTGGCTGAGCAACACTTCCATCGGTGCCACGCCATGGGCATGGAACCAATCGCGCAGCCCGGGTTGGTTCATGCCTTCGGAAATGACCACGCGATGGCAGGCCAGGCGTGCGGGCGAAAGAACCTCCTCGGCCATCTGGCTGGCGGCTTCTTCCAAGGCCTCGGTCGGTGGCAGCGGAGACTGCAGCAAGGTGTCCAGGCTGCGGCCGAAATCATTGATGCTCTGCTCCATCAGGGCATGGATCAGGCCTTCCTTGTCGCCAAAGGCGCGGTACAAGGTGGCCATCGAGCCGCCCGCGCGTTTGACGATGTCGGCCAGTCGCGCGGCTTGATAACCCTTTTCGTTGAAGACTTCAGTGGCGGCTGCAAGAAACTTTTCTACGCGCAGCTCGCCACGGCGTTGCAGCTCGACCACGGGACGGGGCGGCAAGGTAGGTTTGTCTACGCTCGGAACTTCCGTGTGGGGCCGCTCAACCATGTGCTTGGTTCGATTTGTGAAGTCAGCGTCAAGAATAGCGCTGTTTTGCGCTCAGGAGTTGGCGATGCGGATTGCCGCTGCCGCGGTCAGCGGGGCAAGCACCGCGCTGACCAGCAAGCCGGCCGCCAACATCAGCAGCGCACCACTGGGATCAAAGCCCTGCGCCGCTGCTGCCACCGCGCCGGCGCCGAACACCAGTACCGGCACGTACAGCGGCAGTACCAGCAACGCCAGCAGGATGCCGGCGCGACGCATGCCCACGGTCAAGGCCGCGACCACCGCGCCGAGCAGGCTCAACAACGGCGTGCCAAGCGCCAGTGCGGTGATCAGCACCGGCAGCTGCTCGCGTGGCAGGTGCATCAGTTCGGCCAGCAGCGGGCTGACCAGCACCAGCGGGAACGCGGTGGTCAACCAGTGTGAGAACACCCGCACTGCGACCAGCCAGGCCAACGGCACCGGCGACAGTAGCCATTGTTCCAATGAGCCATCCTCGGCATCGCTGCGGAACAAAGTGTCCAGCGACAGCAGGCCGGCCAGCAGGATGGACAGCCACAGCACCGCCGAAGCAACGCTCTGCAGCAGCTTGGGTGCGCCGCCCAGGGCCAGCGCGAACAAGGCGACCACCAGCAGTGCGAACAGGATCGGCTGCGCGGCATCGCCGCGGCGACGCCACAACAACTTCAAGTCGCGCGCCAGCAGGGCGCGGGCGGCGGAGAGCAGGGTTGGTTGCGGACCGGGCAGACTCATGCCGCGTCCTCCTGCGCTGCCTGGTTGGCCAGGGTAAGGGTGCGATTGCGTACCGGCGGTGCCGCGTAGGCACCGTGGGTGGTCACCAGTGCACCGCCGCCGCCGCGCAGATGCGCGGAAATCATCCGGTTGACCAGATTTATCCCATCCAGGTCAAGATTGGCGTAGGGCTCGTCGAGCAGCCAGATCGGTGCCGGTGACAGCCAGATCCGGGCCAGTGACAGGCGCTTCTTCTGGCCGGCGGACAACTGCCGTACCAAGGTGTCCTCATAGCCGGCCAGGCCGACGATGGCCAAGGCGTTGCCCGGCATCTGCCGCGCGCGGCGGCCCTGCAGCCCACACAGGAAATGCAGGTTTTCCAGACAGCCCAGATCCTGTTTGAGTGCGGTCAGGTGGCTTAGGTAGGCGATGTAGCGGGAGCGATCCGCGCTGTTGGCGGGCCGCCCGTCGATCTCGATCCGGCCTTCGTCCGGGCGCAGCAGTCCGGCCAATACGCGCAACAGCGTGGTCTTGCCTGCGCCATTGCTCCCTTGTACCAACAGCGCTTCGCCTGCATCCACGTGCAGGTCCAGCGGCCCGAATACCGGATCGTCATTACGGGTGAAACGCAGGCCGTGTGCGTCGAGCAGCGGCGGGATGTTCGCGGTTTCAATCATCGGATCGGGCGCTTCCGTCCTTGGGAGGTGGCGCAGGCTGGGCAGCGCATCGGGGCGCGCAGTATAGCGCCGGGCCGCGGCTGTCCTGCGGCGCGCGGGCACGGTTCCGGCGGTTGATTGGGAGGCCGAGACTGCCGGCTTTGCGTACACTCGGTGTTTTCTCCCCCGGCGTGTACCTACCAATGCATCCGCAGACCAAGTTGCCCAAGGTGGGCACCACCATTTTTACCGTGATGTCACAGCTGGCCGCCGAGCACGGCGCTGTCAATCTTGGCCAGGGCTTTCCGGACTTTTCCGCCCCGCAGCGCTTGATCGATGAAACCGCCAAGGCCATGCGTGAGGGCTTGAACCAGTACGCGCCGATGACCGGCGTGGCACCGCTGCGCCAGGCCATCGCGCAGAAGGCGCTGGACTGCTACGGCGCGCAGGTCGACCCGGACAGCGAGATCACCGTCACCTCCGGCGGCACCGAAGCGATCTTCAATGCCATCCACGCGGTGGTGCGGGCCGGTGAGGAAGTGATCGTGCTGGACCCGGCCTATGACTGCTATGAGCCGGCGATCGATCTGGCCGGTGCGCGCGCTGTGCATGTGCCGCTGGACCCGCAGACGTTTGCGGTGGATTGGGATCGCGTGCGCGCGGCCATCACCCCGAAGACGCGCATGTTGATGGTCAACACGCCGCACAACCCCTCCGGCGCGATGTTGACTGCCGATGACATGCAGGCGTTGGCCGATGTGTTGCGTGGCACCGACATCTACCTGATCTCCGATGAAGTGTACGAACACATCATCTATGACGGCGCCCGTCACGAGTCGGCATTGCGTTACCCGGAACTGCGCGAACGTGCGTTCGTGATCTCGAGCTTCGGCAAGACCTATCACTGCACCGGCTGGAAGATCGGCTATGCCATCGCGCCGCCGGCAATGACGGCCGAGTTCCGCAAGGTGCATCAGTACAACACCTTCACCACTTACAGCCCGGCGCAGTATGGTTTTGCCGCGATGATCCGCGATGAGCCCGAGCATCACCTGGAGCTGGGTGCGTTCTACCAGAGCAAGCGCGACCGCTTCCGCGAGCAGCTGCTGGGCACGCGTTTGAAGCCGCTGCCGGTGCCGGGTGGTTATTTCCAGCTGGTCGACTATTCGGCGATCAGCGACCTGCCGGACCATGAGTTCGTGCGCTGGCTGACCATCGAGAAGGGAGTTACCGCGATTCCGCTGTCGCCGTTCTATGAAACCCCGCCGGCTGGGCAGCGTCTGGTGCGGCTGTGCTTCGCCAAGAACGATGCGACGCTGGATGCTGCTATCGAGCGCCTGCGCGCGCTCTGACACGCATAGCCACCATGGACACTGGTTTGCTCGTTTTTCTGTTGGCGTTCGGCGCGTTCCTGCTTGCGGTTGCGGTGAAAGGCTATCTGTTCCTTTCCGTGGTTCAACCCGGTTTGCACGCGCGTGGAGTGTCGGTGGACGAGGGGCGCCTGGCGTTTCGTGGCAGCTTTGGCCGCTATACCCGCGAGTATCTGGCGCTGCTTGATGATGTTGAGCGGCGCCAGCCGGTTAATTGCTGGATTGCGCGACTGCAGTGGTGGGTGCCGGTACTCGGCGCTGCCGTGGCGGTCAGCGCTGTTCTATCTTCATGGCTGACAGGACGATGACGACAATGCAGGACCTGCGTATTTCTCTGGTGCAGGGCGACACCCGCTGGCACGACCCGGCGGGTAACCGCGATTACTACGGTGCGCTGCTGGCGCCGCTGGCCGGTAACACCGATCTGGTGATACTGCCGGAGACCTTTACCAGTGGCTTTTCCAACGACGCGATTGATCAGGCCGAGGACATGGACGGCCCGACCGTTGCATGGATCGTCGAACAGGCACGCGTGCTGGGCGCGGTAGTAACCGGCAGCGTGCAGCTGCGGGTGGATGGCAGCGTCTACAACCGCCTGCTGTGGGCTACGCCTGAAGGCGAGTTGCATTATTACGACAAGCGTCACCTGTTCCGCTTTGGCGGTGAGCACAAGCGTTATGCCGCCGGCAACGAGCGGCTATGTGTGGAATGGAAGGGTTGGCGGATCAATCCACAGATCTGCTACGACCTGCGTTTCCCGGTGTTCTGCCGCAACCGCTTCGATGTGGAGCGGGCGGGGCAGATGGATTTCGACCTGCAGATCTTCGTTGCCAACTGGCCATCGGCGCGCGCATACGCGTGGCAGACCTTGGCGCGTGCGCGTGCGATTGAAAACCTCTGCTATGTGGCCGTGGTGAATCGGATCGGCGTGGACGGCAATGGTCTGCACTACTCCGGTGACAGCGCGGTGATCGACTTCCTCGGTCAGCCGCAGCTGGAGATACGCGAGCGCGAACAGGTGGTTACCACCACCATCTCGGCACAGGCACTGGCGGCACATCGTGAGCGCTTCCCGGCGATGCTGGATGCTGATGCGTTTACCTTGGGCGGCCCGGTAGTGGTTCGCTGAACGCCGGCCGCGCGCTGGGTCTGCCAGCTCTTTGCAATGTGCAGGGGTGCTGTCAGTCTCGGTGCTGGCTCCAATCAAGTAGGGGATGCACGATGAAGAAGATGATGGCAGTGGCTGTTGTAGTGGCGCTGGGTATTGCGCCGGCAGCGCAGGCAGCGGGCAATATCGATTGCGAACTGCATTACAACCTGTCGGGTTGGTCGGCGTTCTACAAAACCTCCAGCGGCACCGGCACGATTACCTGTGACAACGGTGCCAGCATCCCGGTCAAGATCACCGCCAAAGGTGGTGGTTTGACAGTGGGGCGGACCACCATCACCGATGGCCGCGGCAAGTTCACCGGCGCGTATTCGCTCAACGACTTGTTGGGTACGTACGCGGCGGCTGAAGTGCATGCCAGTGCTTCGCGTGCTACTGATGCTCAGGCGATGACAAAGGGTGACATTTCGCTTGCTTTGGCTGGAACCGGCCGTGGCTGGAGCCTGGGTATTGGCTTCGGCAAGTTCGTAATCGAGCGTCGCTGATTTTTTTGTGGCGGTGAGTCTTAGAGCATAGGTCCGTCCTGATCCGCCCCTGTGGGGCACCCCCGCCTTCGCGAGGCAGGCCCTCTCTCCCGCTAGCGGGAGAAGGGAGTGCATAGAAGCAGCGGTGGCGCTCGCTGGGGCGTTTCGCGTGGCATCAACGAGGTATCGCGCGGCGATGGTGTCGAGCTGTCGCTGGTGGTCGTTGGCGACGAGTTGTTCACGTCAGCCCCTCAGGCTCCCCTTGTTGCGGCTCAGAACAACGCTGCTCACTACGCGTCCTACGCGTCGCATTCCGGCTCGGATCTGTTGAACCAGTACGAAGTTGCTCTCGAGGCCTACTAAGTCCGTCTGAAAGTCGTGGTGTTACATCTGCCGCGATGATGAAAAAAGCCCGACGCATAGCGTCGGGCTTTTTTGTTACCTCACTACTCAAGCCTGAGGCTTGAGAGTGGATTTATCAGGCGCCGCGCGGACCGCGGTTGCCACCGCCACCGGGACGACCGCCGCCACCCGGGCGGCCTGCGCCGCCTGGACGGTTGCCGCCCGGACGTGGGCCACCTGACGGACGACCACCCGGGCCGCCTGGGCCGCGGTTGCCGCCACTCGGGCGGCCGCCGGCCGGGCGTGCGCCGTACGGGCTGTAGCTCGGGGTGGCGTGATCGGAGGGGAAGCTCGGGGCATTGCCCGGGTGACCGTAAGGGTGCTTGCGTTGGCCCTGGCCTTGACCCTGGCTTGCGCCCTGGCCGCCGGCGCCTTGCGGACGACCCTGGCTGGGGCCGCCACGGCTGGCGCCTGGAGCGCCGCCCGGACGCGGCTTGCCGTAGGGGCGGGCCTGGCCGTCGGCGGCCGGGCCACGGCCCGGACCACGGTTGCCGCCCGGGCCGCGTGCTGCGCCCGGACCTGCATTGCGGTGGCCGCTCGGGCCGGTGCTGACACCGTCCGGCACATACCAGGTGCGGAACGCAGCCGGGTTGCCGTCCGGCAGGCTGCGGTCGCCAGCGGGCTTGCGCTGCTTGAACGGCTTCTGCGACTGCTTGGCTGCGGCTTCGCCGCTGACCGTCAGGCCGCCGCGGTAACCGCCGCCGCTGTTGCCGCCACGGCCACGGCCGCCGCGGTCTTCGCGCACGTTATCGAAGCGACGCAGTTCGCGGCCTTCGTCAGCGGTGTTGTGGCCGTTGACGTAGGCGTTGCCGCGGCCGCCTTCGCGGGACACGCGCAGGGTGGTCTTGACTGCCTTGCGCTGGCCGATCACCGGCTGCAGGGTCAGTGCAGAGGGGGTGCCTTCTTCCAGCTTCAGCTGGGCGCGCAGTGCGTCGACCTGCTGGGTGGTCAGTTCCACCGACTTGCCGCGCATCAGTTCACGCGGCAGCTCGATCTTGCCGTAGCGGGTGCGCTTCAGGCGGCTGACCTGGCAGCCCTGCGATTCCCACAGGCGGCGCACTTCGCGGTTGCGGCCTTCCTTGACGACCACGCGGAACCAGTCGTGCGAATCGGTGCCGCCAATGCGCTCGACTTCGTCGAACTTGGCGCCGCCGTCTTCCAGCAGCACGCCACGGCCGAGGCGCTCGATGATCTCGTCGGAGACCTTCTCTTCGCCTTCCGGTGCGCGCACACGCACCACGTACTCGCGCTCGACTTCGAACGACGGGTGCATCATCGCGTTGGCGAGTTCACCGTCGGTGGTAGCCAGCAGCAAGCCGGTGGTGTTGATGTCGAGGCGGCCGATGGCGATCCAGCGTGCGCCCTTCAACGGCGGCAGTGCTTCGAATACGGTCGGGCGGCCTTCGGGATCGTCACGCGTGGTGACTTCGCCTTCGGGCTTGTTGTAAATCAGTACGCGCGACGGGTCGGTCAGCGCGCTGGCAACGAAGCTGCGACCGTCGAGGTCGATCTTGTCGCCGCTCTTGATCGACATGCCGGTCTTGGCAACTTCGCCGTTGACCTTGACCAGGCCATCGGCGATGCGCTGTTCCAGCGCACGGCGCGAGCCCAGGCCGGCTTGCGCCAGCACCTTGTGCAGGCGCTCTTCGAGCTTGGGCTGCTGTTCGGTGTCGGCTTCGCGCTTGAGCGAGAGCTTGTTCAACGAAGGTTTACGGGGGGTGTCACTCATCTGTTTGGCTCCGGCCGGCGTTTTCCGCGTCGGCCTCTGGTTCGGAATCGGCTACATCAACAGCCACGGTCGTCGTCGCGACGGCGTTGTTTTCAGTTTGTTCCACTTCCGCCGCGCGCTCTCCCGGCGCGGCGTCGGGTTCGCCGGTGAAGGCGGTGTTGGGTGCGACTGCGTTCGAATCCGGGGATTCTGGCGTAGCCACGGGTGTGGGGTCGCTGTCGTTGGCGGCATCCAGGCCTTGCGGCGAGGCGGCACCAGCGGCAAGCGGGGCAGCTGGTTGGCCGTCGCCATCCAGCGGTAATTGCGGTTCCAGCTCGCCGATGTCACGCAGTTCGGACAGTGGCGGTAGTTCGTCCAGGCGCTTGAGCCCGAAGTAATCCAGAAAGCCCTTGGTGGTGCCGAACAGGGCCGGCTTGCCGGGCACGTCGCGGTGGCCGATGACCCGGATCCACTCGCGCTCTTCCAAGGCTTGAATGATGTTGCTGCTCACCGCCACGCCGCGCACCTGTTCAATCTCGCCACGGGTGATCGGCTGCCGGTAGGCGATCAAGGCCAGTGTTTCCAGGGTGGCACGGGTGTAGCGGGTCTTGCGCTCGGTCCATAGCCGCGACACCCAGCCGTGCACTTCGCTGGTGATCTGGTAGCGGTAGCCGGAGGCCACTTCCGTCAGTTCCACGCCGCGCCCTGCACAGCCTTCGCGCAGCAGTTCAAGCGCCCGCTCGATGCTGCCCGGCGGTGCTGGCGCATCCTCGGGGAACAGGCCCTGCAGCTGCGCCAAGGTGACCGGCTGGCTGGAAGCAAGCAGGGCACCTTCGACAATACGGTTGATCAGCGGTTGATCCATGCGTTGGGTCGGTTGCTCAGGCGGTGGTGTCAGCGTCATCGAACTCGCTGGAAAACTGCAGCGGTGCGTTGGTGTTGCCGGTGGCCAGGGACTTCACGTAAATCGGGGCGAGCGGGGCTTCCTGCACAAGATCCAGCAGTTGCTCCTTGGCCAGTTCCAATACCGCGAGGAAGGTGACCAGAACGCCGAGCTTGCCTTCTTCGGCGGTGAACAGGCTTTCAAAACGGTAGAACTTGTCGCCTTCCAGCAGACTGAGTACCTCGCCCATCCGCTGCCGCACGCTCAGCGCTTCGCGTTTGATCGCGTGGCCGCTGAACAGCTCGGCGCGCTTGAGTACATCGTGCAGCGCCAACAGCATTTCCTTCAGTTCCACCGGCGGCGGTGCCTTGACCAATACCCGCTCCGGCACGAAGGCGTGCGCCAGGCTGGTGTCGCGGTCCTGCCGGGGCAGGTCGTCGATATCTTCGGCAGCCTGCTTGAAACGTTCGTACTCCTGCAGGCGGCGTACCAGCTCGGCACGCGGATCTGCTTCATCACCTTCAATGCTGGGTGGGCGCGGCAACAACATGCGCGATTTCACTTCAGCAAGAATCGCCGCCATCACCAGGTATTCGGCCGCCAGTTCGAAGCGCAGCTCCTGCATGACGTTGATGTATTCCACGTACTGCTTGGTGATCTCGGCGACCGGGATATCCAGGATGTCCAGGTTCTGCCGGCGGATCAGGTAAAGCAGTAGATCCAGCGGGCCCTCGAAGGCGTCGAGAATGACTTCCAGGGCATCCGGTGGGATGTACAGATCCTGAGGAATCTGCAGTACCGGCTGGCCATGCACCATCGCCAGCGGCATTTCCTGCTGCTGAGGTAAGGGATGCTGCGCTGGCGGGTTCGCGTCGTGCGCGAGTTCGGAAGTCATCAGGTCGACATTCGGGGTATTGCGAACTGTGCACACCCCGGGTTCCCGCCCGAGAGGATTCCAGCCCTGTATTACGAGCTACTCGCGCTTGTTCTGCGCGCTTCCACATATGAACAACAAGACGCGCCGCAGGATCAGCGGTAGCGTCATTACGAGGAGGTCGTCTACGCGGTACGGGAAGTGATGTGCTGCGGTGGTTGGGTGGCAGGTCTGGGCCTGCCACCGCACCGAGCGGCTACTGGCCGACTGCGTGCAATGGACTAAAGAGTAATCGCCCGGGCAGGGCGCTGTCCAGCCTTGTGACGCTAGACTTGGCATCCTTCCATTCAGCAGACAAGCGGAGAAAGGCCAGTGTGGTACGTAATTGAGGGCTATGACGGAGCGGATGTACTGGCGGCGCGGCTGCAGGCGCGGGCGGCGCACCTGGCGCGATTGCAGACATTGCATGACCAGGGGCGACTTCTTTTGGCCGGTCCCTGTCCTGCGATTGACGCGGAAGACCCCGGCCCGGCCGGTTTCAGTGGCAGCGTGGTGATTGCCAGCTTTGAGGACCTGGTTGCCGCGAGGGCCTGGGCCGATGCTGATCCGTATGTGGCAGCCGGCGTCTATGCGCGTGTGGAAGTGCGCCCGTTCCGCAAGGTGCTGCCATGAGCCGGGTCGAACGGATCCAGGCCGCCCTGCAGGCCGCTTTTGCGCCCCTGCAACTGGAAGTGAAGGATGACAGCCACCGTCACGCCGGTCATGCCGGCGCCCGCGATGGGCGCGGCCACTTCAAGGTCATGGTGGTCAGCGATGCCTTCGCCGGCAAGGCGCCGCTTGCCCGGCATCGGGCGGTGTACGCCGCACTCGGTGAGATGATGGAGACAGATATCCACGCGCTGTCGATCAAGGCGCTGACGCCGCAGGAACTGGGCGAGGCAGGTTGAACGGGATGGGGCGCTGCGGGGCTTCCGCCAGAGCTGCCGGGACAGGCGTTGTCCAGATAGGTCAAATTGAGCTAACGAACGGTTTACAAGTACAGTTGAAAACGTTTACAGTCCGCCCGACCCTGTACTGCGGTGGGTAGGTCAGTGGCGAAGTCGGCAATAACGATCAAGGATGTTGCCCGTGAGGCGAATGTCTCCGTCGCAACCGTGTCGCGCGCCCTCAACGGCCATGACAACGTCGCCGCGCCGGTCCGCAAACTGGTGTTGGAAGTAGCCAGCCGGCTGCGTTACACCCCGCATGCGGCCGCCCGCAGCCTGAGCAGCCGCAGTACCCAGACAGTCGGTGTGGTGCTTCCCGACCTGTACGGCGAGTTCTTTTCTGAGTTGATGCGAGGCATTGACGGCGTCGCCAGCGCCCATCGTCGGCATCTGCTTGTGTCCAGCTACCACGGTGACCAGCAGCAACAAGGTTCGGTATTGCAGGCGATGCGCGGACGCGTTGATGGTCTGCTGGTGCTGTCGCCTTATGCCGGCGATTCCGATTTCCTGGTCGACAATCTGCCGCCTGCGCTGCCTACGGTATTGATCAATACGCCTTTGGCCGATTCGCAGTACCCGGTCTTCAGCATCGATGATTATTCCGGTGCACTGAGCATGACCCGGCATTTGCTTGAAGGTGGGCATCGCCGTATCGCCTTCATCGGCGGGCCGGAACACAACCATGACGCACAACAACGGCTGCTCGGTTTCCGCGAGGCGATGGCGGCATTTGATGGAAAAGCAGAAGCCATCGAACTGTCAGGCAACTTCGACGAGGCCTCCGGTCACCAGGCCGGATTGGCGCTGCTGGCGGGTTCTGAGCTGCCCGATGCGGTGTTCGCCGCCAACGACATGATGGCTTTGGGGTGCTTGTATGCGTTCTCGCAGGCAGGCGTGCAAGTGCCTGCGCAAGTGGCGTTGGCAGGCTTTGACGACATTCCATTGGCGCGCTTTGTTCACCCTGCGTTGACAACGATGCAGGTCAGCATCGCCGAGTTGGGCGAGCGGGCGATGCTGCACCTGGTGCAGATGATCGATAGCGGGCAGGCGCAGACAGCACCTGGCGTAACGCTGGTTCCGACCCTGGTCGTACGCGACTCCACTGCCGCCAACGACTTCCCTTGACCCGGCGATAGACCGGGACAGCTGCTCACAGACACATTCCTTGCGGCCTATGCCGTCGCTTCGGGAGAGGTAAAGAATGAACAACAAAGCTCGTAAGTTTCCACATACACGCAAACTGTTAAGCAGCGCGCTTGCTGCTTGCCTGTTGCTGGGCGCGGCACCTGTGTTCGCGCAGAGCACCAGCGCGACCATCCGTGGTCAGGTGACGGCTGACGCGGCCCCCGCCGCGCAGGCGCAGATCACCGCTACCAATATCGCCACCGGCCTGACCCGCAGCGTGCAGAGCACCGGCACTGGCAGCTATTCGTTGGCCGGCCTGCCGCCGGGTACCTACAAAGTGGACGTCAAAGCCGGTGGCAAGAGCAGCAGCCAGAACATCACCGTGGCCGTGGGCCAGACCGCGACAGTGAACCTGGGTGTGGGCGGTGTGGCAGAAAGCGGCGGTGGTTCGGCTACCACGCTGGATGCGGTGCAGGTAACGGCGCAGGCGCCGATCGAAACCAAGACTTCGGAAATCGCCACCTACATCACTCCGCAGCAGATCCAGGCCTTGCCGCAGGGCACGCGCAACTTCCTGGCGTTTGCCGACACCGTGCCTGGCATGGCGTTCGAGCAGAACCCTGCCAATGGTTCAACCAAGCTGCGTGGTGGCGTGCAGAGCGCCAACAACGTCAACGTCTACATCGACGGTGTGGGCCAGAAAAACTACGTCACCCAAGGCGGCATCACCGGTCAGGACGCAAGTCGCGGCAATCCGTTCCCGCAGCTGGCCATCGGTGAATACAAGGTCATCACCTCGAACTACAAGGCCGAGTATGACCAGATCAGCTCCGCGGCGGTGACTGCGGTGACCAAGTCCGGTACCAATGAATTCAAGGGCTCGTTCTTCTGGGATTACACCAATCAGGATTGGCGCGCGCCGCGCGAGAGTGAGAAGAACGGCGTCGGCAAGACCCGTTCCGGCGAGAAACAGTACGGCGCCAGCTTCGGCGGCCCGATCGTGCAGGACAAGGCGCACTTCTTCGTTACCTATGAAGGCAAGGAATACAACGCACCGCAGGACTTGAAGCCCGGTGAGGGGCGGCTGCCCAGCGACCTGCCGCAGGCCTGGCGTGACCAGCTTGGCGCCACCGCAACGCCATTCAAGGAAGACCTGTACTTCGGCAAGCTGGATTGGTCGGTGAACGATGCCAACCTGCTCGAATTCACCTACAAGCGCCGCGAGGAAAGCGAGATCGGCAACGTTGGCGGCCAGAGTGCGCGCAGCTACGGCACTGATACCGGCGTGACCGAGGATCGCTACGACCTGCGTTGGCAATACTCCAGTACCAACTGGCTCAGTGACTCGCACCTGACTTACGAAAAAGCATTCTGGACCAAGGCGCCGGTCAACTTTGGCAACGGCAGTGTGCTGACCGACGGCAGTGGCGATGACGGCAAGCAGATCTACCGCATCGGTGCCGGTGAAGGCGGCCTGCAGGACAAGGGGCAGAAGGGCTGGTCGTTCCAGAACGACACCACCTTCTTCGGCTGGGAGGGGCACACGCTCAAGTTCGGTGTGAAGTACAAACAGGTTGATCTCGACACCATCGAGCAGCAGCCGTACAACCCGCAGTTCTACTACGACATCAACCAAGGCGGCGTCGTTCCTTACTTCGTGCGCTTTGGCAGCCCGGCTGTCGGTACCGACGGCGGCGCGGTTACCTCCAAGAACAAGCAGTTCGGCATCTACATCCAGGATGACTGGGATGTCACTGATCGCCTGACCTTGAACCTGGGCCTGCGTTGGGACTACGAGAAGACCCCGTCGTATCTGGACTTTGCCACTGCGCCGGATGTGCTGGCCTCGCTGGCCAGCCAGGATCCCAACGCCGCGGCTGGGCAGACCTATGCGCAGACGCTGGCGTTGGGGGGCATCGACGTCAACCGTTACATCAGCACCGGCAATAATCGCAAGCCGTTCAAGAATGCCATCCAGCCGCGTCTGGGTTTCTCCTATGACCTCAGCGGCGATGAGCGGCTGGTGTTGTTCGGCGGTGTCGGTCGCTCCTACGACCGCAATCTGTTCGACTACCTGCAGCTGGAACGCAGCAAGGCCTCGTTCCCGACCCGCCGCTTCAAGATCAACTCGCCCGGGCATGCCTGTGCGGTGGGTGGCGACTGTCTGGACTGGAATCCGCAGTTGCTTGACCGCGATTACCTGATGTCGCTGATCGATTCGACCGAGGCAGGTCGCGAAGTGTGGATGTTCGACAACAAGTTGAAGACCCCGTACTCCGACCAGTTCAGCCTAGGCATCCGCAGCAGTTTCAACATGGGCGGGCAGGATTGGAACAGTTCGGCCACCATCCAGCACACCCGTTACAAGGATGGCTTGCTGATCTCGCGTGGCAACCGTTATGCCGATGGCGGCGTTTTTGCTCCCAACGGCAGCCCGTGGAACGCGCCGGGCCTGCCAGGTCTCGGTGCGCTGATCGTTGCCACCAACGGCTTCGAGTCCAAGAACACGGCATTGCTGCTGAGCTTGGACAAGCCGTATACGGCTGAAAGCCCGTGGAACCTCAACGTGGCCTACACCTTGACCGATGCCAAGCAGAACATTCACGAGAAGGACCCGGTGTATGGCTGGTACTTCCAGCAGGGTGGTTGGTTCGATGGTGCCTGGGCACCGAAACACCGCCTGGTGGTCAGCGGCTTCACCGATCTGCCGTGGGGCATCAGCGCGTCTGGCAAGCTGACCCTTGCCAGCAAGATCAAGCGCTGGGATATCGACGGAACCGACGCCTACGGTGGCTACGAGCGCCCGCACAGCTGGGAGGCGAGTGGTAGTGCGTTCAAGCAGTTCGACATGTCGTTGACCAAGACCTGGGATACCGGCACCGACCTGAAGCTCAAGGTCCGTGCCGACATCATCAATGTCTTCAACTGGACCAACTGGGGCGGTTACGGCATCAACTGGAATACCGGCGTGGTCAATAGTTGGGACCAGTACGCCACCCGTACCTTCAAGTTGTCATTTGGTCTGGATTGGTAAGTGCCAACGTCCCGGCCGGCTTATAGTCGGCCGGGACGTTTCCTATATGCAGTACGCCTTCGCCACGTGAGTGTGGTGCTATGTTTTCGAGATGGATGTCGCCTTGAGCAAGTCACGTACCCCGCAGTTGTTGGCCTGTGTCCTCGCCGGTATCGGGCTGGCGTTGTTGGGGGGCTGTGGCAAAGCGCCGGAGCCGCCGATGCCTAAGGTATTGCCGCAGGTGATCCTGATCGAGGCGGACCTGCCGCCGAGGCCGATGAAGCCGGAACTGCCGCCGCTGTTCGATGACATCGAGCGACGCACCTTCCAGTTCTTCTGGGACACCACCAACGAGCAGAACGGGCTTACTCCTGATCGCTATCCGTCGCGGCCGTTCGCCAGCATCGCTTCGGTGGGATTCGCATTGACCTCGTATCCGATCGGTATCGAGAACGGCTGGGTCAGTCGCAATCAGGCGGTGGATCGCACCTTGCTGACGCTGAAGTTCTTCCGCGATCTGCCAAGTGGCCCGCAGCGCACCGGCAAGGCGGGTTACAAGGGCTTCTACTACCATTTTCTGGACATGCACGAGGGCCGTCGTTACGACAGCTGGGTGGAACTGTCCAGCGTGGATACAGCGCTGTTGCTGATGGGTGTGCTGTTTGCACAGAGTTACTACGACAAGGATGATCCGCGCGAGAAAGAGATCCGGCAGATAGCCGATACGATCTACAAGCGGGTGGATTGGCAGTGGCTGCAACGCAACAAGCCGTTGGTGTCGATGGGCTGGTTCCCGGAGAGCGGCTTCATCCAGCATGATTGGATGGGCTACAACGAGGCGATGATGCTGTACGTGCTCGCGTTGGGCTCGCCGACCCATCCGGTCGAGCCGGATGCATGGACGGTATGGACACGCACCTATGACAACGATTGGGGTGTGTACCAAGGGCAGGAGTACCTGTCGTTTGGGCCGCTGTTCGGCCACCAGTACAGCCACGTCTGGATCGACTTCCGCGATATCCAGGACCCGTACATGCGTGAACGCGGCATCGACTATTTTCTCAATAGCCGGCGCGCAACCTTGGCCCAGCGCGAGTATGCGATCGAGAACCCGATGCAGTGGAAGGACTATGGCGAAAATGTCTGGGGTCTGACCGCTGGCGATGGTCCGCAGAACACCACCCAGGAATACAAGGGTGAGCAACGCCAGTTCCGCCATTACTCCTCGCGTGGCGCGGGTTTGCGGGAGAACTTTGACGACGGCACCATCGTGCCTTCGGCAGCTATTTCTTCATTGCCATTCGCCCCGGAAGTCGTGATTCCAACCACGGTGGAGATGCACAAGCGCTATGGCGACTATCTGTATTCCAGCTATGGCTTCCTGGATTCGTTCAACCCCAGTTTCAACTACGACATCCCGCTCAAGACTGGCCGGCTGATCCCGGACCGTGGTTGGGTGGCCAGTGATTACATCGCCATCGACCAAGGGCCGATTTTGGCCGGCATCGCCAACTACCGGAACGAATTCGTCTGGAACGTGATGAAGACCAATCCTTATATTCGCAAGGGCTTGGAGCGGGCTGGGTTCACCGGCGGTTGGTTGGCGCCTGAGGACAGCTTCCAGCCGTTGCAGAAGGACGAGCAGGCAGCGTCGGCGCGGGCATCGGGTATTGCCGAGTCGCGCGCCGCGGCTGCAGCCGAGCAGAAGGCGGCCAGCCAGCAACCGGCGACGCCGCCGGTAAAAAAACAGTGATGCGCAACCAATGATGCGCGCGCTGGGCATGCTGTTGCTGTTGCTGCTCGCAGGCTGCGCCAAGCCAGAGCAGGGCACCACCTTGCGGTTCTGGGCGATGGGCCGTGAGGCTGAGGTGGTTGGCGAGCTGGTACGTGAGTTCGAGGCGGAAAACCCGGGCATTCGTGTTGATGTGCAAAGCATTCCGTGGACGGCGGCGCACGAGAAGCTGTTGACCGCTTATGCGGCTGATGGCTTGCCCGATGTCTGTCAGCTCGGCAACACCTGGATCGCCGAGTTCGCCACCTTGCAGACACTGACACCGCTGCAACCACTGGTTGACGCCTCCACGGTCATTGATCGGCACGACTACTTTCCCGGCATCTGGGATACCAATGTCGTCGATGGTCAATTGGTTGGTATTCCTTGGTACGTGGATACACGGCTGCTGTTCTATCGCAAGGATCTATTGCGTCAGGCCGGTTACTCGCAACCGCCGAAGACCTGGGCCGAATGGGAACAGATGAACGCGGCGCTGAAGAAGATCATGGGCACGCGTGGCTACCCGGTGCTGATGCCCTTGAACGAATTCGAGCCGCAGCTGTCGTTCGCGCTGCAGCAGGAGGATTCGCTGTTGCGCGATGGCGATACCCGCGGCAACTTCGGCAGCCCCGGTTTCCGTCGCACCTTGGCCTTCTACGACAATATGTTCGAGCAGGGCTGGGCGCCGAAGATGTCCGAGACCCAGATATCCAATGTCTGGGATGAGTTCTTCCGTGGCTTCACCGCGTTCTATCTGTCGGGCCCGTGGAACATCCGCGAGTTTCGTCAGCGCCAGCCAGCCAGCATGGAAGGTGAGTGGGGCACTACGCCGTTACCCGGTCCCAACGGCCCCGGCACGGGTATTGCCGGCGGCACCAGCCTGGTGGTGTTCCGTTCCTCGCAGAAGAAAGAGGCGGCGTGGAAGCTGATCGAGTTCCTGTCGCGTCCTGCCATCCAGCAACGCTTCTACAAAATCATTGGTGATCTTCCGCCGCGGCGCAGTGCTTGGGATTCGCCGGAGCTTCGCGACGATCCGCTGACCGCCGCGTTCGCGGACCAGCTGGAGCGGGTCAAGCCCACACCAAAGGTTTTGGAGTGGGAGCGCATCGCCCAGCAGATGCGGGTGGTTACCGAGCAGGTGGTACGTGGCGGCTTGCCGCAGGACAAGGCGGTAGGTCAGTTGGATCAGCAGGTGGACGATATCCTCGCCAAGCGCCGCTGGATCGTCGAGCAGCAGGCTGCTGCGGCTGCGAAGGCGGCGCCATGAAGCGCGGCTCGCTGGCTGGCTGGATCTTTGCCGCACCGGCGCTGATCGTGATCGGTGTGTTCTTTGGCTTGCCGGTGTTGTCGGCGCTGGCCTTGAGCCTGACCGACTTCGATCTCTATGCCTTGGCTGATCCGCACAACCTGCGCTTCGCCGGCCTTGGTAATTACATCGACCTGCTGCAGACGCCGATGTTCTGGAAATCGCTGGGAAATACCGCGTACTTCGTGGTGGCCGGCGTGCCCTTGTCGATAGGTGTTTCGTTGGGTGCTGCGCTGTTGCTCAACGCTCCGGCCTCGCGCTTCAAGGCTCTGTTCCGCACCGCATTGTTCGCGCCAGTGGTGACTACCTTGGTGGCGGTGGCGGTGATCTGGCGTTATCTGTTCCACACCCGCTACGGGCTGGTGAACTGGGGGCTGGGCCAGATCGGCATCAATCCGATCGACTGGCTCGGCGACCCGAACTGGGCGATGCCGACCATCATTGGTTTCGCGGTGTGGAAGAACTTCGGCTACAACATGGTGATCTTCCTGGCCGGTCTGCAGGCGATTCCCAAGGACCTGTACGAGGCGGCGCGCATTGACGGCGCTTCGCGGTGGCAGCAGTTCCTGCATATCACCTTGCCAATGCTGGGGCCGGTACTGCTGGTGGTCGGTGTGATCACCGTTTCCGGGTATTTTCAGTTGTTTGCCGAGCCCTATGTGATGACCCGTGGCGATCCGCTGCAAAGTACCGTGAGCGTGCTGTACTTCATGTTCGAGGAAGGCTTCAAGTGGTGGAACCTGGGGCGTGCCTCGGCCGTGGCCTTCCTGTTGTTCCTGATCATCCTGGCGGTGACTACGTTGATGTTGCGCTTCGGCAAGCGTAGGGAGCTGGTATGAGCCGCGAGATTGGTCAGTCGCGTTGGCATGCGTGGTGGGTGAACGGTGGGCTGTTGTTGCTGGCGGTGATTAGCCTGGCGCCGTTGGCGTGGATGCTGTCGGTGTCGTTCATGCCCAGCGGGCAGGCATCGCAGTTCCCTCCACCGCTGCTGCCAGCGCATACCACGCTGGCCAACTACCAGGCCTTGTTTGCCCGCACCGGCATGGGCAACAACTTCGTCAACAGCTTGCTGGTCTCGATTGCGATCACCTTGGGTTCGCTGCTGTTCAATACCTTGGCTGGGTATGCCTTTGCCAAGCTGCGTTTCGCCGGCAGCGAGCGGCTGTTCCAGATGTTGTTGGCCGCGTTGGTCATTCCTGCGCAGGTAGCGATGCTGCCGCTATTCCTGCTGATGAAGCAGATGGGCTTGGTGAATACCTTTGGTGGTGTAGTGATTCCGGCCTTGGCCAGCGTGTTCGGCATCTTCCTGGTACGTCAGTACGCGCGCTCGATTCCCGATGAGTTGCTGGAAGCGGCGCGTATCGATGGAGCCAGTGAGGCGCGGATCTTCTTCCAGATCGTGCTGCCGATGCTCAAGCCAGTGCTGGTGACCTTGGCGATCTTCACCTTCATGGGCGCATGGAACGATTTCATGTGGCCGTTGATCGTGTTGACCGACCAGGAGCACTACACCTTGCCGGTGGCAATGGCCAGTTTGTCGCGCGAGCACATCATGGATGTGGAAATGATGATGGCCGGCGCGGTGGTGACGGTGTTGCCGGTACTGTTGTTGTTCCTGGTGCTGCAGCGTTACTACATCCAGGGCCTGTTGCTTGGCAGCGTCAAGGGCTGAGTTGCAGCGGTGAAGCACGGGGTCTTGATGCGCCCGCGATGCCGCACTTCCATACGTAACATACCGCCGCGAATGGCGCTGATCTTTGCGAAAATCCAGCAGGTATTGCTGGTGGTGAATTGGAACTCTGGTGATGAATATGCGTTATGTGATCGGCCTGCTGGGTTTGCTGTTGGCGTGGGTGCAACCGGCCAGCGCCGCCGTGCTCACCAAGTTTGACGATATTGCGGCGTGGCAGCTGATCACCTCGCCGCAGGTGAGTGGCTCCTTGCGGCCGGTGGCCGGCAACAACGGGCGTGCGCTGTGCCTGGACTATGACTTTCATGAAGTCTCCGGCTATGTTGGCATCCGCCGCGCGCTGGACGTGACCTGGCCGGAGAACTACCAACTGTCCTTCGATCTGCGTGGCGATTCGCCGGCCAACGACCTGCAGTTCAAGCTGGTAGACGCCAGTGGCGACAACGTCTGGTGGGTCAATCGTCCCGGTTTCAATTTCCCCAAGAACTGGACGCGCATCAGTTATCGCAAGCGGCATATCGAGAAGGCCTGGGGCCCGGACCAGGACAAGACCCTGCGCCGCAGCGCAGCGGTGGAATTCACCATCTACAGCAAGGTCGGCGGCCGCGGCACGGTGTGCTTTGACCAGCTGACCCTGCAGCCGCTGCCGAAGGAAGACAACTCGGCGCTGACCACCACGGTGATCGCCGATACCGCGACTGCGCTGCAGCAGCGCATCGCCGACGGCAAGCCGGATACCTTGTGGATCAGCGGCGGGGTAAAGCAGCAGACGGTCAGCCTGGACCTGGGCAAGGTGCGCGAGTTCGGCGGCGCGGTCGTGCAATGGGCGCCCGGTCTGGAAGCGAGCCGTTACGTGGTACGCGCGTCCGCCGATGGGCGTGACTGGAAGACGCTGCGTGAAGTCACCAGCGGTACTGGTGGCAAGGATTGGTTGGCACTGCCGGAGACCGAGGCGCGCTACCTGCGCTTTGATCTGGTCGATGGCCCCAACTGGCGCTACGGCATCCGTGATATCAGCCTCAAGCCCTTGTCGTTTGCCAATACGCCGAATGATTTCGTCCGCTCCGTTGCAGCTGATCTGCCGCGCGGTTCCTTGCCGCGTGGCTTCAGTGGCGAGCAACCGTACTGGACCATCCTGGGCCTGGACGGCGGCCGCGAGCAGGCGCTGATCAGCGAGGACGGCGCACTGGAAGCGATGAAGGGTGGCTTCAGTATCGAGCCGTTTGTGGTGCTCGATGGCAAGGTGCTTGGTTGGGCCGAGGTGAAGTCCAGCCAGAGTCTGCAGGACGGTTATCTGCCGATGCCGTCGGTGGCCTGGCAGCACGATCAGTTTGGTTTGAACGTGAGCGGTTTCGTCCAGGGCCGGCCGGAGCAGGCGCAGCTGGTGGCGCGCTACGAGCTGCGCAATACCGACAAGGTTGCGCACGAGTACCGATTGGCGCTTGCGGTGCGGCCATTCCAGGTCAATCCGCCCAGCCAGTTCCTCAATACCGTCGGCGGCGTCAGTCGCATCGACAATCTGGCCATGCAGAACGCGCGGATCAGCGTCAACGGCCAGCCACGGGTCTATGCCACCTCACCGGCTGATGCCAGTTTCGCCAGCAGCTTCGACAGCAAGCTGGATGTCACCCATCTGGCTGACAAGGACTTGCCGGCTACGCAGGAGGTTCGCGACGCCACCGGCTTGGCGTCGGGTGCCTTGGTCTATAGCTGGAAACTGGAGCCGGGCCAGCGCCGTGAAGTAGTGCTGGTGCTGCCGCAGACAGGCAATTGGCAGATGCCGGCCAAGTTCGATGCCGACAAAGCGCAGCAACAGGTCGCCACGATGTGGCGGCAGAAGTTGGACGAGCTCAAGCTGCGCGTGCCTGAGGCGGGCCAGCCGTTGGCCAATACGCTGCGCACCGCGCTCGCACATATGCTGATCTCGCGGGTTGGGCCGAGCCTGCAGCCGGGCACGCGTTCCTATGCACGCAGCTGGATCCGCGACGGCGCGATGATCTCGGAGGGCTTGTTGCGGATGGGACGCGCCGATGCAGTGCGTCAGTACGTCGACTGGTATGCGCCGTATCAGTTTGAAAGCGGCATGGTGCCGTGCTGTGTGGACGCGCGTGGCAGCGACCCGGTGCCGGAGAACGACAGCCACGGCGAACTGATCTACACCATTGCCGAGTACTGGCGACATACCGGTGACACCGCCTTCCTGCAGCAGATGTGGCCGCACGTGCAGAAGGCGTGGAACTACATGGAGCAACTGCGCCTGAGTGAGCGTACCGAGGCCAACCGCGAGCGCAATGCCGGCTTCTACGGAATGATGCCGGCTTCGATCAGTCACGAAGGCTATTCGGCCAAGCCGGTGCATTCGTACTGGGACAACTTCTGGGCGCTGCGCGGTTACAAGGACGCAGCAGATATGGCAGCTGCTTTGGGTCTGGAAGCCGAAGCACTGACCATGGCCGCGTCGCGCGATCAGTTCCGCCAGGACCTGGATGAATCACTGCGTGCGGCGATGGCGGCGCACAAGATCGACTATCTGCCCGGCTCGGTGGAGCTGGGTGACTTCGATGCCACCTCGACCACGATTGCCTTGGCGCCGGGGGGCGAGCAGGGCAGGTTGCCGCAGCCGGCCTTGGACAATACCTTCGAGCGCTATTGGCAGCACTTCGTCGAGCGTCGTGACGGCAAACGCCAATGGAAGGACTACACACCATACGAGTGGCGCAATGTGAGCGCCTTCGTGCGCCTGGGCTGGCGTGCGCGGGCCTGGGAGGCGACCGAATTCTTCTTCAAGGACCGTGCGCCGCCTGCCTGGAACCAGTGGGCCGAGGTGGTGTCTTCCACGCCGCGCCAGCCATTCTTTGTCGGCGACCTGCCACATGCCTGGGTGGCGTCGGATTTCGTTCGTTCGGCCTTGGACATGTTTGCCTATGAGCGCGATGTGGACGGGCCGATCGTGTTGGCTGCTGGTGTGCCCAGTGCCTGGCTGACCGGTAAGGGCATCGCCATCGAGGACTTGAATACCTCGCACGGCACCTTGAGCTACGCGCTGCAACGCAGTGACAAGCAGCTGACCTTGCAGGTGTCTGAAGGACTGCGTTTGCCGGCTGCGGGGCTGTTGCTGCAGTGGCCTTATGAAGGCACGCCGGGGGAAGCGACCATCAATGGCGAACCGGCACAGTGGCTGGGCAATGAACTGCATATCAGCAGCCTGCCAGCCAAGGCCGAAATCGAGATTCCTGCTGAGCTGCGCCGCAGTGAGCGCAGCAAGCGCTGAAAGATAAAAACTGCGCCTCGAATACCGAGGCGCAGGCCAGTCGACGAGAGGGAGAGGAAGAACTTCCGTCGGATCTGAGAAAAAGAAACCACCATGCTCCCGTTGGCTTGCGGCCAATGGCTGGGAGCAAAGATGTAGTGCCGAGCCATGCTCGGCAGGGGCTTTCCCGGAAAATGCTTGTAGGAGCGGCGTAAGCCGCGAAGCTGATATTGCTTGCAGATCATGCATAAAACGGCATCCACTTCCTGGTCGGAACCTTGGGAAGCGGATGCGGGTGGTTTCGATGCTGCCGGTTTCGCGGCTTACGCCGCTCCCACGAAAAGACGGCGATGAATCAGCCGGCGCGAGCCTGCTTGACGATGGCTGCGGCAGCGGCGGCGGACTTTTTCACTTCGTCCCATTGGCCGTTGCGGATCCAGCTGTCCTGCACCATCCACGAGCCGCCGATGCAGACCACGTTTTTCTGCGACAGATAGTCGCCTGCGGTGGCTTCGGTGATGCCGCCGGTGGGGCAGAGCTTTAGTTCCGGGATCGGACCGGCAACACCCTTGATCATCGCCAGCCCGCCAACGGCGGTGGCCGGGAACAGTTTGCAGACGCGGAAGCCGCGCGCAACCAGTTCCAGCAGTTCAGTCGGTGAAGCGGCACCCGGGACTACCGGCAGCGGCGCGGCAGCCAGGGCATCGGCCATGTGCGCTGGCGTGCCCGGGGTGACAATGAAATCGGCACCGGCATCGATCGAGCGCTGCATCTGCTCGACAGTCAGTACCGTGCCGGCACCTACCACCACATCCGGCAGTTCGCGTTTGAGCATGGCCAGTGCTTCCATCGCCACCGGCGTGCGCAGGGTCAGTTCAATCGCGGGCAGGCCGCCTTCGAGCAGGGCGGCACTGACGGCGCGCGCCTGATCGAGGGTGTGCACGGTAACGACCGGCAGGATGCCAGCGGCGCTCAGCAGCTGCTCGGCGCGGTCCTGATATTGGGCAATGCTCATAGTGTCCTCATTGATTACGTGTTCGCGAATCTCTAATCCAGACTCGCGAATCTCAGGCGTCGTTGGCTTCGTGCGGGGCGGCGGCAGCAGCGTGGTCGTGGCCGAGTTCGTACTCGGCGTCGTAGTCCCACAGGCTGCCGTCGGGACGGGCCGGGCCGCAGGAGATCGAAATCGCGCCCTGATCGGCCGGGCCGACGATGCGGCGGTTCATCGCGAACAGGTTGCGGCCCATGTCCGAGCCTGCCGGTGCGGTGTTGGCGGCAATACCGCGCGCTGCCCATTCGGCGGCATCGACCAGCACTTCCAGCGTGCCAGCTTCGCCGTCCAGGCGAATGATGTCGCCTTCGCGGATGCGTGCGATCGGGCCGCCGCGCGAGGCTTCCGGAGTAACGTGGATGGCGGCCGGAATCTTGCCGGAGGCACCCGACAGGCGGCCATCGGTGACCAGCGCGACGCGTCGGCCCTGGTTCTGCAGCAGGCCCAGCAGCGGTGCCAGCGAATGCAGTTCCGGCATGCCGTTCGAGCGCGGGCCCTGATAGCGGACCACGGCGACGAAATCCTGCGGCAGGACGCCAGCGGCATGCAGTTTGTTGAGGATCTGCGGTGCGTCGACGACCACGGCCGGGGCTTCGATCGTGCGGTATTGCGGCTTCACCGCCGACAGCTTGATCAGCGAACGGCCAATATTGCCGCGCAGCAGGCGCAGGCCGCCCTGGGCCTCGAACGGATTGGAGGCAGGACGTACCACTTCGTCGTCACCGCTGAGTTCAGCGGCGGGAACATAGGTGACCTTGCCGTCGGTGAGGCGCGGTTCCTGGGCGAAGGCGCGCATGCCACCTTCGGCAATGGTGGTCGCATCGGCGTGCATCAGGCCAGCGTCCATCAGCTCACGGAACACGAAGCCGGGGCCGCCGGCCGCTGCAAAGCGGTTCACGTCGGCTTCGCCGTTCGGGTAGACGCGGGCCAGCAGCGGCACGATCTGCGACAGCTCGTCCATGTCGTCCCAGGTCAACACGATGCCGGCGGCACGCGCGACTGCGATCCAGTGGATGGTGTGGTTGGTGGAGCCGCCAGTGGCCATCAGTGCGACCACGGCGTTGACGATTGCACGCTCGTCAATCACGCGGCCGAAGGGGCGAAAGTCATTGCCCAGCGCGCTGATTTCCAATACGCGCGCAGTGGCGGCGCGGGTAAGGGCATCGCGCAACGGCAGTTCCGGGTTGACGAACGAGGCACCAGGCAGCTGCACGCCCATTGCTTCGAGCAATACCTGGTTGGAATTGGCGGTGCCGTAGAAGGTGCAGGTGCCCGGGCCGTGGTACGAGGCCGATTCGGCTTCCAGCAGTTCTTCGCGGCTGGCTTCGCCGGCGGCATAGCGCTCGCGGACTTCGGCCTTCTTCTTGTTCGGAATGCCCGGGGTCATCGGCCCGGCCGGTACGAACACCGCCGGCAGGTGACCAAAGGCGAGGGCGCCGATCAGCAGGCCGGGCACGATCTTGTCGCATACGCCCAGATAGATGGTGGCGTCGAACATGTCATGGCTGAGGCCAATTGCCGTTGCCTGGGCAATCACGTCGCGCGAGAACAGCGACAGCTCCATGCCGCCACGGCCCTGGGTAACGCCGTCGCACATCGCAGGCACTGCGCCGGCTACCTGCGCGGTCGCGCCCAGCTCACGGGCAGCGTCGCGGATCAGCTCCGGGTAGTTCTCGAACGGCTGGTGCGCCGACAACATGTCGTTGTACGAAGTGATGATGCCCAGGTTGGGCGTCACGTCGCCACGCAGGCGGTCTTTGTCGGTTGGGCCACAGGCGGCATAGGCGTGGGCCAGGTTGCCGCAGCTCAGGCGTGAGCGGAACGGGCCTTCGCGCAGTGCGGCGTCAATCCCGGCCAGATAAGCCGCGCGCGACGGGGCGCTGCGCTGGCGGATGCGATCGGTGATGGCTTGGATTTTCGGATGCATGGCTCTATGGCTGGAATGAGGAGGAGGGTGCAGCAAGCAGAGCGGTGGGCTTCGGGTTCTGGTGGTTCGAAAAATTCCGCCTGCAGCTGATGGGAGCTGCGGGCGAGGTCCATTCCATGTTCCCGATGCGCTACTCCCCGCTCAAGGGCACCAATGCACGCGCAGCTTGTTGCCGGGCGCATTGATCGCAGCAAGGATCGGGTAGGTATGCACGTCGCCGGATGCAAGTGCGGCTTCGAGCACCTCAAGCTTTTGCTTGCCACGCAGCAGCAGCAGGCGCTGATTGGCCAAAGCCAACCCGTGCGGGGTCAAGGTGATGCGCAAGGACCAGTGTTTGGCGACCGGGCAGCCGGTGGCATCCAATGCCGCATAAGGGTGCTTGCTCTGCAGTACCTGCGGCAGATCGGGTGAGCCCGGGAACAACGAGGCGGTATGGCCGTCGTTGCCCATGCCCAGCACCACCAGACAGGCCGGCTGCGAATGGGTGGCGAGCAGATTGGCGGTGTGCACGCATTCGGCGATGGGCAGGCCAACCCGCACCAGCGGATCAAAATGCGCACCCTCGGCATGGCGCAGGAAGCTGTCGCGTACCAGCCAGGCGTTGCTATCCTTGTCCTGTGGCGAGAGCCAGCGTTCGTCGGCCAAGCCA
Organism: Stenotrophomonas sp. STEN018; assembly: GCF_056760235.1. NCBI lineage: Bacteria > Pseudomonadati > Pseudomonadota > Gammaproteobacteria > Lysobacterales > Lysobacteraceae > Stenotrophomonas > Stenotrophomonas sp. STEN018. The sequence goes on along the minus strand of NZ_JBRREK010000015.1, from coordinate 4,417 downwards.
ACTTCAACCCGCGCCCACTCCAGGCCTTGGTCGGACAATAGTTCGTAGATGGGAGCCGGCGTGGTACCGCCGGATAGCAGCATGCGGGCGCGCCCGCGCTGCTCGATTTCCGCGCTCAACAGCGCTGCCATTTCCTTGGCGACACCTTCGGTCCAGGCCTCTTCGTCAGCATGGCGGACAAGTGTGATGCGGTCGGAAACAGCGGCGTTCATGCGGTAACTCCAGAGTTGGCGCGCTGCATGTCCAGCGCGTAAGCGGCGGCACCAAGCAGCCCGGGGCAGGGATGGACGATGGCCATTGAAGGAATCTGCGACATGGTCGCGGCAAACCGGCCCTTGCTTTCAAAACGTTGGCGGAAGCCGGAATGCTGCAGCTGCTGCAGCAGGCGCGGGACCAGCCCGCCGGTCAGGAATACGCCGTCCCAGGCGCCTTGCACCAGCACCGCGTCACCGGCGACGGCGCCGAATATTTCAAGAAAGACTTCAACTGCACGGCTGGCCAGTACATCGCCTTCGGCAGCGCGTGCGCTGACGTCGGCCGGTTGCAACAGGCCCGGATCGGTACCCGCCATCTCGCAGATGGCGCGATGGATGTTGACCAGGCCTGGGCCGCAGACCAGGCGCTCATTGGAAACCCGGCCGAACTGTGCCGAGAGGATTTCCAGAATGCGGATCTGTTCCGGCGAGTTCGGTGCAAAACCGGCATGGCCACCTTCGGTAGCCAGCGGGTAATTGCGACCGTCACGCACCACCAAACCACCAACACCCAGACCGGTGCCGGGGCCGAGCACGCAGTAGTTGCGCGATTCGCCTTCTGCGGCGGGTTGCCAGCCTGCGCCGCCGACCTGCACCACATCGTCAACACCGAGCAGGGCAATCGACATGGCCTGGGCGACGAAGTCGTTGATCAGGTGCAGCTGCTCGAAACCCAGCTGCTCGGCGGTGCGCGAACGCGAGATCACCCACGGATGATTGGTGATACGTGCTTCGTCACCGTCGACCCGGCCGGCTACCGCGAACACGCCGCTGGTGGCGCTCGCACCACGTTGCTGCAGGTAGTGCGCGGCGGCATCGGCCAGTGACGCGAACTGCGCCACCGGGTATTCGTCGATGCTGCTCTGATCCAGTGGGATGGCAGCGGAGCGGTCGGCCAGCGCGAAGCGCGCGTTGGTGCCACCAATATCCGCTACCAGTACCAGGTCAGGGCTGGGGCTCACAGCCCCTGCTCCGGGCCGGCATCGGCGGCTATGGATTCGGGCAGGAAGTCCTGCGCCAGTCGCGGGCCCCAGCCGCCGGCCGGGTAGGGTTCCATCGGCAGGTCGGCGGCCTTCCAGGCATCGCTGACGCTGTCGATCCAGGCCCAGGCGGCACGCACTTCATCATCGCGTACGAACAGTGCGTGGTTGCCGTTGAATGCGTCCAGGAACAGGCGCTCGTAGGCGATGCGGCGGTGCAGGCCGGTGGGAACCGACAGTTCCAGTTCCAGCGGCTGCAGTTCCAGCGCGCCCCATTCCGGGCCGGCCAGCGAGCTCATCAAGCCGAGCTGGATGTTCTCCTGCGGCTGCAGCTGGAAGGTCAGGCGGTTGGGGGTGGCGTTCTTGCGGTCGGGGCGCTCGAACAGCCAATGCGTCACCGGCTTGAGGTTGACCTCGATGCGGGTGGTGCGCTCGGGCAGACGCTTGCCGGTAACCAGATGGAACGGCACACCGGCCCAGCGCCAGTTGTCGATATGCGCGGTGACGCCGACAAAGGTTTCGGCCTCGCTGCCTTCCGGCGGCTGATAGGCCTGCGCCGGCTGACCGTTGATGGTGCCGGCGGTGTAGCGGCCACGCACGCTGTCCTTGGCTGCGTGCTTGGCGTCGAGCGGGCGCAGGGCGCGCAGCACCTTGACCTTCTCATCGCGGATGCGGTCGGCTTCCAGCGATGCCGGCGGCTCCATTGCCACCAGGCACAGCAGCTGCAGGATATGGCTCTGCACCATGTCGCGCAGGGCGCCGGAGCGCGAGTAATAGGAGTCACGGCCATCCACGCCGTCGCTTTCGGCAACCAGGATGTGCACCGAGGCGATGTAGTTACGGTTCCACACCGCTTCCAGCAAGGTGTTGCCGAAGCGCAGCGCCATCAGGTTCTGTACCGGCGCCTTGCCCAGATAATGATCCAGGCGGAACACGCGGTCTTCGTCGATCAGCTTGCCAATCGATTGCAGGATCTCCTCGGCGCTGTCGCTGTCCGAGCCGATCGGCTTCTCCAGCATCAGCCGGTTCGGTGCAGCCAAGGCGCCGCCCAGTGCCAGGCCTTCGCAGGTGGAGATGTACAGGCCCGGCGGGATCGCCAGATAGCTGACGCACCTGCGGTGCACCAGGTCCTTGACGGCCTCGGCGACGGACTCGGCATTGCGCAGGTCCACCGAGCGGTAGTCGATGCGGTTGAGCAGGTTGCCGATGTCATCCTGGCTGGCATGCGGCATGGCTGCTTCCAGGCGCGGACGCAGCAGGTCGCGGAATTTTTCGGTGTCATGCGGCGACAAGGCCAGCGCACGCACGCGGAAATCTTCAGGAAGTAGGCCGTCGCCGAGCAGGCGTAGCAGGGACGGGAACAGATAACGCTGGGCCAGATCGCCTGTGGCACCGAACAGGAAGAGGGTGTCGTGCATTGCACGAGTTTCGGGTGCGGATGACATCGTTGTCAATTGTTCGTCTTCAAGGCCTGCGCCGCGATTGGGACGTCCGCGTCCATCGGCGCGAGGGGGCGGGCGTGGGCAACCTGTGCTTGTGCAATGCAGCATGCCGCGAAGGCGGAAGCAGGTCCGTGCAGCGGAGCGCAGGTGCCGTGTAATAGCGACTGTGATGGTGCCATATGAATATGCTTACCGTGCACAATGTTTCGGATGTATACGATTGCAGGAAACTGTTCTGTCGTTGTAACGCAAGTGTTCCCCGGCTCCAGGTTTCGACTCGCAACGAGGTAGTGATGGCCAAGGTTCAATTCGACGGTGTGCGCAAGGTGTATGACAACGGTCAGGTCGCCGTGGCCGGGGCCAGTTTCGATATCGCCGATGGCGAGCTGATGGTGCTGGTGGGGCCATCGGGTTGTGGCAAGTCCACACTGCTGCGAATGGTGGCCGGGCTTGAGGAGATCAGTGCTGGCAGCCTGCGTATCGACGAGCGGGTGGTCAATGACGTCGCGCCGAAAGATCGGGACATCGCCATGGTGTTCCAGAACTACGCGCTCTACCCGCATATGACGGTGGCCGAAAACCTGGGCTTTGGCTTGAAGTTGCGCGGGCATGACAAGGCCGAGGTGCAGCGCCGTGTGCAGGAGGCTGCCGATTCGTTGGGGCTGACCTCGATGCTGGACAAGCTGCCGCGGGCGATGTCGGGTGGCCAGCGTCAGCGCGTGGCGCTGGGGCGTGCACTGGTGCGTGAGCCGGCGGTGTTCCTGCTGGATGAGCCGCTGTCCAATCTGGATGCAAAGCTACGGCATTCGGTGCGCACCGAGATTGCGCAGCTGCATCGCAAGCTCGGCACCACGATGATCTATGTCACCCATGACCAGGTCGAGGCGATGACGCTGGGGCAACGCATCGTTGTGCTCAGCGAAGGCGTCATCCAGCAGATCGATACACCGATGGCGCTGTATGACAGGCCGGTCAATCTGTTTGTAGCGGGCTTTCTAGGTAGCCCAGCGATGAATATGCTGCGCGGTCAGTTGCGGCGCGATGCGACGAATGTAGCTGTGCTGCAGTTGGACGAGGGTGTCGACGTGACGTTCGGCGCTGTGTCACTGGATGCAGAATGGTTTGGCAAGCCACTGGTGGTTGGGGTGCGGCCTGAGCATCTGCAGCCGGGCAGTGGTGCGGCGGCGTTCAATGCGCGCATCGAAGGGCTGGAGCCGGTTGGTAACGAAATTTTCGTCAATCTGCGCTATGGCGAGCAGGCGCTGATCATGCGGGTGCCGCCGCAGCAGCTGCCGCAGGTTGGGCAGGAGATAGCAGTTGAAGTGAACGCATCGAAGCTGCACTTTTTCGAAGCGGACAGTGGCAGTCGTATCGAAACCGGAACCTGACCGGTAGTGCCGAGCCATGCTCGGCAGAGGCCTTACCAGAAATGCCATGTAGTGCCGAGCCATGCTCGACAGAGGCTCTATCGGTAACACCCCAGCCGAGCATGGCTCGGCTCTGCGCTCTTGCTCCCTCCCTTTGCCGCAGGCAAGGGGAGGGCTGGGGAGGGTAGCGTTCGATACGATCTGATGCAGTTGTGGCTTCGCGGCTTACGCCGCTCCTACACCAGTTGGCCGGCAACGCCTTTGTAGTGTCGCGGCCAGCTCGGGCGCGGGGTTTGGGGGTAAGCCCCATTGCGCGCCGGGGGGGGGGCCGCCGGGGGGGAGCGGGGGCGGCCCTGCACGTGGGGGGGGGGGGG